>CBDUVR010000054.1:0-7993 GCA_965370705.1 uncultured archaeon
AATGGGAAATCCGCACTGCATAATATTCACCCACAACACAGAATTTGAAGGTTTCGAAGAACTTGGAAAAGCAATAGAAACTCATGAATCATTCCCCAACAAGACAAATGTAGAATTCATACAGGTATTAAACAGGAACGAGATCAAAATGCGCGTCTGGGAAAGAGGCGCAGGCGAAACCCTTGCATGCGGGACAGGCGCATGCGCATCAGCAGTAGCATGCATCCTGAACAAAAAGACAGAAAGACAACTGACAGTCCACCTGAAAGGCGGCGACCTAAAAATAGAATGGGATAAAAAATTAAACCATGTTTTTATGACTGGTCCTGCTGTTGAGACATTTTCTGGAAAATTTCAGCTACCATCTCCACAATAGGGCTCTTCTCAGGTATTATCATATACACACAATTCACTTCCTCATTATTCCTTTTCAAACTACCCCTTATCTCAGCTATTCTTTTCTTCTCACGTACAAAATGGGACTTAAGAGAGGTTCGACGCCCAGAACATTTATAACACAAGTCTGCAACATCATCAGAAAGATTGAGAATTTCATCCTCAGTTACAAAAGTACTAAGAATATAAGGAGTCCCATTTTTTGAACTAGGTATCGTATAATCTGTAAATGCACTATATATTTCCTCTCTGGTTAAAGTCTCTTTCTTAAGAGTCTCATAGAAACGTGAATCATCAATGGTACCTATGAATGTGCCTCCATCAAATTCACCAGTACCCTCATATTCAGGATGGAGTAGCTTGAGTAGAGGAAATTCACCCCTCATGACATATAGGTTGCCAGACTTATCAATTCCAAGATAGTCGAAATGTACTTCGTCAGGTAGCGATTTACCTTCCTCAAATCCTACTTCAGGCGGATTACCTATAAATCCCACAATCAGATAATCTGTAGTTTCAACCATGAGCAACTACTCATCAATAACACTTATAAACCTTCCGATTCCTCTCAAAAACCAGCACCACCAGGACAGCCTATAACTTTATATAACTTAATCATCAATTTTACATCTAAAAATAACAAGCAATCAGTGACACTTATGAAAATCGAAACAAGTTCAACCATGAACTCAATCGGCAGCTATGCGTTTGACGAAGTAGACAGGATGTGCGACGGCCTGATAAAAAAAGGCGTAGATGTAATTGACTTCGGTGTAGGCGACCCGAAAGAGCCAACCCCCCAAATCATAAGAGATGCAACAAAAACAGCAGTAGACAAAAGAAAAACAGACGGCTACCCAAGAAACAACGGCACCCCCGAATTCCTCGAAGCAGTCAAAAACTGGACAAAAAAAAGATACTCAATAGACCTGGATAAAAACACAGAAATTGCATCCAACATCGGCTCAAAAGAAGCAGTATTCAACCTGCCTCTCGCATTCCTGGACCCTGGCGATATTGTGCTTGTCCCGAACCCCGGCTACCCGCCCTATGAGCGCGGCACATTATTCGCAAAAGGAAAACCGGTCTTCATGAACCTCACAGAAGATAACAACTTCTGCCCCGACCCTGGAGAAATCAGCAAAGAAACTGCAAAAAAAGCAAAAATCATGTGGTTCAACTACCCAAACAGCCCGACAGGAAAAATAGCCTCAAAAGAGTATATCAAAAAATGCATTGACTTCTGCCATGACAACAATATAATTCTCGCATCAGACGAAGCATACTCGGAAATCTACTTCGAAAAGAAGCCAGTAAGCCCGCTCCAGGTTTCAAAAGAGGGCGTAGTCTCAATAAACTCTCTGTCGAAAAGAAGCAACATGACATGCTACCGTATCGGCTGGCTTGCAGGCGACGAAAACATAATCAAGCCATACAAAAAACTAAAAGCAAACATAGACTCAGGAACATGCACAATAATGCAGGACTCAGCAACAGCTGCACTGAAAGATGAAAAGCACGTCGAAGAAATGCGGAAAAACTACAAGATAAAGCGCGACATAATGCTTGAAGCCTTCAGGCATCTCGGCCTAAAAGACTGTACACCTGAAGCCGCATTCTACATCTGGCAAAAGGTCCCGGACAATTACACATCACTTGGATTTGTAAAAAAACTTCTTGATGAAAAAACAGGCATCGTCGCAACACCCGGGAACTTCCTTGCAAACAAGGTCAATGGCATAAATCCCGCTGAAGGGTATGTGAGATTCGCGCTTGTGCCGACAATCGAAAAGACAAAAGAGGCAAAAGAGCGCCTCAATAATCTGGAACTATGATAAACAGGGGAAATAATTAAAAATGTTTTGACATAGAAGTGAGAAATCTAGACAACTTAGCCTTTCTTCATGATACCTCTCGCGGCAATAACCCCGGTCGCAGCAGAAGCCACAATCCCGCGCGAAACCCCTGCCCCGTCGCCTGCAACAAAAAGATTCTCTAAATTAGTCTCCATATCATTGGACACATCAAACTTCATAGAATAAAACTTAATCTCTGGCGCATAAAGCAGTGTCCCGTCCTCAGCCACACCCGGCACCACATGATCCAGTTTTTCAAGGCCCTGGATAATGTTCATCACTATCCTGTGCGGCAAAGCCATTGATATGTCCCCTGGCGTAACAGCATGAAGCGTGGGATTGACATAACTCTTGTTCAGCCTTTCCCATGTTGACCTCTTCCCGCGCCGAAGGTCGCGCAGGCGTTGGAGTATCGGCTTCCCCCCACCGATTGTAGTCGCAAGCTTCGCAATCGAAATGCCATAATCCGTAGTATTCTCAACAGGCTCAGTCAGCTTTACAGTAGTCAGGAACGCAAAATTCGTATTTTCAGACTTCTTGCCCATCATAGAATGGCCATTGACGCCAATGTAGGTGCCGTAATCCTCCCTGGTCACATACCCTGACGGGCAGGTGCAGAAAGTCCTCACTTTGTCATCATATTTATCAGAATACACATGAAATTTCGGGTCCCAGTTAATCTTAGTCACAGGCTCCATTACATTATTTGCAACCTCCACCCTGACACCGACATCAATAGGCGCATAAGTCGACTTGATATGAAGCTTTCCTGCCTGCTCCGCAAGCCACTCAGCCCCGCTTCGCCCGGCGCCGATCATCAGGTACCTGGAAGTATAAGTAGCTGTTCCCTTGCTGTTCCTGACACGAACTGCGAAATCCCTCCCATTCTCAATTTTTTTAACCTCAGTATTCAGGAGGAACTTAACATTACCCTTTGACTCAATTCGCTTTTTAATCTTCGTAATCAATGCAGGCAGTTTATCAGAACCCACATGCCTTTGCTTTACAGGAATATACCTGATGCCTACCCGTGAACATTTAGCAAGAAGCTCATCTGTGCCCCTGACGCCGCTCAAATGATTGGATGCGCCGTTCCTGACAAAAACAGAGTCAATATAATTGATAATTTCCATTGCAGTCTCATGAGACACATACTCAGTCAAATTCCCGCCAACCTTATAATCAAGATTCAGCTTCCCGTCAGAAAGTCCCCCGGCCCCGCCCAGGCCGCACATAATATTGCACGGCTTGCACTTGAGGCAGTGGCCCACAGAATTAAGCGGGCACTTCCTATCCTTCGCATCGTGTCCCTTATCAATCACAAGAACCTTCATCTTAGACTTTACAGCCAGTTCTAGAGAACAAAAAAGACCCGCAGGCCCTGCGCCGACAATAATCACATCATAATCGTGCATCCAAATAACCATTCCCTCGTTTTAATAAATGTCCAGAACTTATATACAGCATCACATATATAAATGTTTCGCGCACATCAGGCATTCAGTCTAGCTCATTGAAATCCAGACCCATCTCACCCATCGACCGCCCTGAAAGATAAAAACCCAGGTTGCGGGCGCCGGCCATCTTAGCAGCCAAAAGAGCATCCTTAACAGCAGACGAATCAACATTCCTACACTTTTCCCAGTCCACAGCCTGGACCTTGATGATTGCCTCATTCCCGACAGTCTCCTTCAAAATAGCGCTTCTTGCAACATCACCCACCCACGACGGTGCCTCCCGGGCAGACACATGATATGCCATGATTGCCATATAATCAGAATTATCCAAAAGCGCCCCGTAATCCTGCCCGAAACTCGACAGGCACCACGGCTCATCCAACGCGCAGTCAGAATAAACATTAACAGCAAGCTTTACCCCCGGATCAACTGACTTGATCTCATCATTGATATATTTCACAAGCGATGTCAGTTTACCGGACTTCCAGGCATGAAACTTAGAGGTGCCAACCTCCCCGGGCGTGAGGACGCGCCCTGTATCCCTGAAATACTCATCCTTGGTAAAATCATCAAAAACCTCATTGCTGTCCCAGTAGAGATCATCCTGCAGCAATATCCCGTCAACATCATAATTTTCAACAATCTCGCGAAATACACTTACAGCATACTCGCGATGCACACGGCAACAGGGACTGGCTCTCCGGTACCAGCCGGTCTCCTCTGTAATCTTCCCGCGCTTATACGCTTTCACCCTCATCTCAGGATGCACCTCATACACCCACACCATATCAAGCGTAGTCATCCATGCAAACACAGATAACCCCTCTTCATGAGCCTCAGAAACAAATTCACCCAGGATATCCTGCCTCACAGGCGCAATCTTCGAATCCCAGTAGACGCCGGTATAGTCCTCATCAGAAAAAACCTGCAGAACAGCAGTATTAGCGCCGCTGCGCTTAAGGTTCGAAATCACAGCATCAGCACCCCTCTCTATCACTGTCTTCGCACCAACCTGCACGAGATAAACATGACTGTCATCAGCAGGGCCCGTACTCTTCGCACCGGCATCATAGAGAGAAACAGCACTATCATCCATATGCACATCATCCGGCACAACATCATCATGCAAGCCGCCCGGATGCTCCTCGTGCGCAAAGAAAAAAAGTGACGCAACAGCCACCAGAAAAAAAAACATGGCAAAATACCGATTCATAATAAGTCCTCACCAAAAACGTCCTTCAACAGGACAATCCTTGCCGTACCATCCTCCTCCTTTGATTTTGCCCATTCAATCACATCAATAAGCACCTGGACCTCTTCGACATCCATCTTCCCTTCATCATCACGAAACATCTGGTGATGCAGTGTGATTACGCAAATGCCGGACTCGCCAAGTGAATATTCACAGGAACGGATAATCCCTTCCCTGGTATTGTGATGGCCCCCCTCCCAATCATAAAAAAAAGTCGTCGTAGGAATATAAATGATGCCGTCCACTTTCCCAAAAGCGCGGTCGCGGTTAACATCATAAGGGCATGAAGACATGATATTCATTGACCCCATACTCTTCATCGCAGCCAGTGTATTGTCATTGTAGACACCATACGGCGGAACAAATGATACCGGCGCAACACCGACAACATCTTCCAGTATCCTTGAACCCTCGGTAATCTTATACATGGCACTGTTGGAAGACCCGTCTAATGCTATATCCTCAAACTCATGGAAAGTGTGGTCATACCCGTGAAGCGCAAACTCAATAGACTCGTCATCCTTAATGCTTCCCAGGTAATCAGCTATAACCGGGTCCTCATATAATTTCATCCCGTGTATATTCGCAGGAACTACAGAAATTACATGCGAGACATTCCTCTTCCTGAATATTTCCGTAATATAGATGGCACTCTCATCATCCCACACCGGCCCGATATCATCACTGCGAAACACAATAATATCCATTCTGTCAGGCAGGATGCTTTTATATATACTGACAATCTTCATATCAATATTCGACAGGCTGCCGCCATTGCCTGCAAGCAAAAAGAAACCGCTAAGAGCCAAAAAAAGCAGCCATCCAATACTGTTAATGTTTATACGTTTCATTATAAATCATCAGCGTCAATATCTTTCAGGCGCACAATATCAGCTGCACCTTCCTGTTCTTTGTTCTTCGCCCACTCAATCACGTCTGTAAGCACCTTCACTCTCGCAGGGTTCATGTTTCCCGCACTATCCACAAACAGGTGATGGTGCAGCATGACAATGCATACATTATGATTATCCAGCCCGTATTCGCACGACATTTCAATCTCCTGCGCAGTATTGGGGCGATTCTCCCCCCAGTTATAGAACTCTGCAATTATTGGAAGATGCAGGATGCCATGCTCATCTTCTGTAAATGCCAGGCCACTCACAAAATCACCATACCCTGATGATATCGTACCCATATTATGCACTTCTAATGCAGTCAAAGTATTCTCATTATACTCATGGTACGGGGGCACAAACGTAGTAGGCGTAATATCAAGGACATCCTGCAATATCTCAAGGCCCGTACCGACCTTAAACATCGCATCAGCATACGATATATCCCTGAACTCATGCTCACTGTGGTCATACCCGTGAAGCGCAATCTCTATTGAGGGATCATCTTTAATAACCTTTAGGTAGTCAGCAATAACCGGATCATCATCCAGCCGATACCCGACATTTGTCGGGACAATAGACAACACTTGTGGCACTCCCCGGTTTCTTAGTGTTTCCGTGATACTGATAGCACTTGAAACAGACCAGAACGCAGCAAAATCATCACTCCTGAATACAATATACTTATCACTTGGCTCAGGCGGATCTATTGCCTTATGCTTCCCAATAGTCTTAAGCTCCACACCCTGAGCCTCTTTATCCTTTACCCAATCCAGAACCTCTCCAAGCAACGCAATCTTTTCTGTGTCAATATTATTGTTTGCATCTGTAAACGTATGATGATACAATATAATCACACACGTTCCAAATGTATTCAGGGCATCCTCGCATGATTCCTCAATTTCATTAGCACTATAAAATGTATTTGTGCCCCAGTCATAAAAATCAGTTGTCGCAGGTATATTCCAAAGCCCTGTTGGGTATTCCCTAAAGCCGTGCCCCATATCAATCGCATTCCATCCTGCGGAAAAATACTCCATACCCATGTTTTTAGCAGCATGAAGTGTACTTTCATCATATTCATAATACGGCGGCATAAAAGTAACCGGCTCCACAGACACGCTATCTGCAATCATCTGTTTTGCATCAGCAATCTTTTCCTCTGCCTCTGGTTGGCTTATCCCGAGAAACTCATTATACCCATGAGTCAAGCCGCTGATTCCAATCTCTATTTCAGGGTCCTTGCTTATACCCCTCAGATAATCGACCAGTATCGGATCATCCTTAAGCTGTATTGTACCCCCGTCGGTTAAAGGTATTATCCCAAGCGTCTGCGAAACACCTTTACTTTTGATAAACTCAGTGAGATATATTGCATTATCAACTGACCACCATGGCCCGATATCATCATTCCTTATGATGATGGTTTTCCCTTTACTGCAGTCCTCAGAGCAGGAACTCAGCGTCTCACCTGCTTCGCATATCCCGTTACCGCAGACTGGCATTTCCCCGCATTTATCGTACTTAATCAATTCTCCATCGCAGGAACTGTACCAGCCCTCTGACCTTGTGCCAATGAGTTCACATACAGCGTAACATCCATTGCAGTTGTCCCATTTAACAAGTTCAGTTGTACAGGAATCATACCAGCCCTCACTTCTTGTTCCTGTTAGCATACATTCAGGTATGCATTTTATTTCTTCCTCGCTGATTTTTACAGGCTTTTCTGCCTGGTAGCAGTCAGTATCCTCACTATCGACACTGCCGTCGCAATCATTGTCTATCCCGTCAACGCAATTGACCTCGTAATCAAGGACATCTATCCACATGCCATTATAGCATAGCTTCGGCGGCTCACCTGCACATGCATATTCCTGGGAGCACTCCTCTGTTAAAGGCCCTGCCTTTGGCGCAGAAGCAGCACCCGCAAGGCTGCTGCCACTTTCATCATCACCGCTGCCGGCATTATCATCTCCCGGAGCCGCACCATCATCATCCGGGCTGCCTGAACCATCTCCCGCACCATCACCATCACCTGGCGGAACTTCACCATCACCACCGCTCCCGGAATCATCATCTCCCAAAGCCGCACCATCATCATCCGGGCTGCCTGAACCATCTCCCGCACCATCACCATCA
>CBDUVR010000055.1:0-7945 GCA_965370705.1 uncultured archaeon
TGTAACTACCACAAAGTATTTAATATTATCGCACTGTCTAATAATAACAGTGATTCTATGCCAAGGATATTAGGAGTCGTTTCAGGAAAAGGCGGTACAGGTAAAACAGTATCATCACTCAACATTGCTCTTGCGCTCCATGAATTTGGCAATGATGTCGTAGTCGTAGACGCAGACACAACTGCATCCACAATGGGCGTACACCTTGGGCTCTACTTGTTTCCAAACAACCTCCAGGATGTTCTCAACGAGCAAATAGACATAAGCCGCGCGATTTACATGCACCAGACAGGCCTTAAATTCATCCCATCATCCATAGACCTGGAATTACTCGATGCAGACGTATCCAAAATGAGGCTTGCCCTGAACAAATTAGACTCAACAGTAATAGTAGACTCCCCTGCAGGCATGGACAAAGCTTCCCAGTCAGTTTTAGAGGCCTGCGATGAGATAATCATCATTACAAACCCTGAAATGCCGACCGTCGCCAACGCAGCAAAAATATCCCGGATGGCAAGAGACATGAAAAAAAACATATTCGGCGTTATAATCACAAGAGTAAAAAACAATGGATGGGAACTGACACAGGAAGACGTTGAAACCATGTGCGAGGCACCGGTCATCGGAATCGTACCGGAAGACATGAACGTAAAAAAAAGCATCTTCGAAAAAGTCCCGGTTGTAGCCAACATGCCATATTCTAAAGCATCAATAGAATACAAAAAAATCGCAGCGCGCTTAATAGGCAAAACCTACGAGCCCCCGAAACACCTAGCGCTGAAGAAGTTCCTGGGACTGGTTTAATTCTTTCTGTGGAACAATCACCATATTTAAAGAACCTGGATTAATTCTAAATATTATATCAGGTGATTTCATGGATGAAACATCAGATGAACTAATAAATAAATTCTGTGTAGGTATTGTGGAAATTGATGGAACAGGTAACCAACGAAAAATAACGGATATTGCATACGTTTTTCCTGTGGTTAGCGAATATCTTGGAGAACTAGGAGAAGACGTTTCTTATGATACGCTTATAGATCGTCTCACAGGTGCAAACAAAATAGAACTTGATTCCATTGAAAAATGGGCTAAAGCTAATGCAGGTGAAAATGGGTCTGATTATGCAGATGGAGAATATCATTATGTACGTACTCGTGTCCACTATGGCTCACTAAAGCACGTAATGGACTATTTAGGTATTTACAATAATAAAGCAAACCGTGATTTAACATATCAAATAATTAAAAAAGAATGTCCAGAACCACAAAAATTCGCACGGTTTTCTTTATGGAAAAGGAACTAACCAATCATACAAATCCTGGCAGATGCTATTGATTCCATAGCCCTTGTCTGGCTCCTGACATGGGGCAGATACAACAAACTAGAAGAAGAAATAAAACAAAAAACAAGAGAAATCAACGAAAAAGGTGGAACAGTAGTAAAATCCTAGGGAAAAGAAAATAAAGGAGACAGAGCCAGAGAAGGACGTAAAAGCCATAGTAAGGCCAGAAGCCAGCCAAGAAAGTGACGCCGTTGTTGTCGGGTAAAAAGTGGTTCAAAGACAGGAAGCCAAAGTATAAACATAGGTCTCTGGCACAGAAGAAGATATTTGGATGATTCTGAAGCAGACTGCAATAACGAAAAAGAATACATTAATTTTTTCCAGTGGTACTACTGCTGAATTTGACATCATTAAGTTCTACAAAGCACATTTTATGTGTAAGGTTCGGGAAGTCTGGCACCGTTAGTGTTATGCTCTCTGTTTTGTTGTTATGAATAAAAACAATATCCAATCTAAGTTGATTAGGGTCAAGAGTTTCAGTAAATTTTGTCTTCGGCTCATATCGGGTACGACGTATTTCTAAGAAATCATGCATCATCTCCCCTTCTTTGATTTCTCCATTAAAATCCTTTAATGGATATAAATTCGGATGATCTGACATTCCCTTATCATTGCCTACGCAGCGTTTATGGTAAGAAAAAATCAACTTACTAATATCCGCAATTTTTTGTTCTTTGTAAAACAACAGTCCAGTACCTCTATAATCCCTATATTGTTCAAGTTTCGCTTCCATTAAACAATATATGGTGTCATATCTTTAAATTATAGTGTATTGTGTAATAATTGGAACAAAGTAACAAAAGTCCAAAAAGTGCATATATTGTGTTTTATCACGCAAACACTGCAAATCACATACAGCATCCAGAAATATACATCCCATACAAAATAATCAAATCAATCACAATATTCAAATATTATGATTATGCGCCATTATATCTGTTATGCAGCCACATAGACATTTGTGATATGCACCCTATAACTAATATCTGGCACATCCCTGTCTTCCCTTTGAGTTTGATTTCTACACCATCATCAATAAACCGACAGTCTTTGATGCGAAGTGCCAAAGCCTCAGCAATTCTTGCCGTAGAATTAGTAAGAAAGTGAACCTAAAAAGGTATGGGGTCACAGGGATTCGAACCCCGATCAGAAGGTTTGCTCCCAACAGCAAAACTTATGGGAAAACCGCCTGTATGGTCTCATATTGCAAATCATCGCGCACTAAACGCGCTCAGAGCTCCAGGAACATAAAATGCCATTGTCTGGAGCCTACTATGCTGCCATTACACCATGACCCCGCATCTATCCTTTTGAACCCAAAACTTAAAAAAGATATATATACTAGCGCGCCCTACAAAACACCACACATTCTTAGCTGGAGGGGAGATAAATGAAGGAAGAAGTAGAGATTGTAATGAACGCCTCAAAAGAAGGCATAAGCATAATGGACCGCAAGGCAAGAGACACATTCAAAAAAGCAGCAATGACCGACATGCTTGCAAGCGTGGAGCAAAGAGACGAGGAAGCAAGAAAAAACAACCGCGACTGCTTCAAAAGGCCATTATAAAAAAAGAATGCGGTAGCCGAGAATTGAACTCGGGCCACTGCCTTGGCAAGGCAATATCATACCACTAGACAACTACCGCATATTATATCATTAAACTCTTACGACAAAACTTTATTAAGATTTTGATTTCTACACTCTCATTGATGACAGGAACAGAAAAAAAGTTCAAAAAAAGAAGAACGCGAAAAAAACCAACAGAACATATCCAGATCGCAAAAGAAAGAATAGATATACTATTTGAGCAGGCAGAAAAAGAATTCCACACCCATCCGGAGCTTTCAGACAGGTACGTGCAAATCGCGCAAAAAATCAGCACGAAATACAACGTACCCATACCCCAAAAACACAAAAAAAGAGTCTGCAAACACTGCAAAACCTATCTTGTATACGGCGCCAACGCAAGAATCCGCATCAACAGCCAAAAAAAACACATTCTCATCACGTGCCTGAACTGCGGCAAAAAGAAAAGATACAAATATACAAAGCCAAAGGAATAAATATATATACCACATCAGACAAAAATATCATCATGGAAGGAAAAAGTGTAATAGGTATTGCGCTTGTCATCATCATGGGCGTCGTTATCTTCGGCATAGTATCGTTAATAAACGCAACACTCGACAACCTGGATGACCAGTGCAAAAAGTGCACAGACAACTGCAAAAACAAATCATGCACAGACGGCAGTTCATCAACAGGCAGGATGTTCTCATATGTGTTAATAGGCATTTATCTTATATCCGCAGTAGGCATACTCTACTTTTCATTCAAAAAAGAAGAAGAGGAGCCGAAAATCACAGCAGATCCCGGCGCCTTATCAGAAACTGACGAATATGCATACGGCTGACATGCATGAAGCGCATAAAACTATATAAAGTTATCATTGTAATCAATATAACGGCGCCATGAAGATAAGAGTTGCATTTTATTAGAGTGACAGCCTCATTCTTGTAAGTAAAACAGGTGATATATTGACAACAGTATACGATGTAGACCCCAACAAACTAATAGAAGAGACAGCAAAAGAGCTAAAGAGAGACGAAAACATCAGCCCGCCTGAATGGTCGCATTTCACGAAAACAGGCGCGCACAAAGAAAGAGTACCAACCGGCACAGACTGGTGGTACACAAGGACAGCCGCGATACTAAGAAGAATATACACAGAAAAGCAGGGAGTCTCAGCCCTCAGGCGCGCCTACGGCGGCCGGAAAAACAAAGGCTATAAGCCTGAGAGATTCACGAAAGGAAGCGGCAGCATAGCAAGAAAAGCCCTCCAGCAGCTTGAAAAATCGTCTCTTGTGAAAAAAGAAAAAAACGGGCGCGCAATAACACCGAAAGGCAGAAAGCTTCTTGACAACATTGCATCAAAAATCATATGATATTCGTGATAATTGGAGAATCCTAATCTTCCTTTCGCAACACTAGCATAGAATAAAGGTATAGGAAATACGCCAATTGCATTAAATTTCCGCAGATTTAATCGTAGCATATCCAGGCTTCATATATGATCAAAAATCTCAAAAAAGCAAACCAGGGTGCATCCTGATGGACACAGCCGAAGATATCAAAAAAAGAAAAATGGAGAATTACCTTGCGCAATCGCAGAACCCACAATTCCAGCAGCAGTTTGCAGCAGAACAGCAGGCAGCTGAACTCCAGGCACAGATAAAGCAGGTCATAAGCACCATCCTCTCAAAAGAAGCGCAGGAGCGCATCGCAAACATACGGACAATAAAGCCCGAATTTGCGCTCCAGGTAGAGGTATACCTCCTCCAGCTCTTCCAGGCAGGCAGGCTAAAACCAGTCTTAACAGACGGGCAGCTAAAAGCAATCCTCGACCAGCTCGTCAAAAAAAGAGAAACAAAGATAATCCGCAAATAATATAAAGGTTTCAAGTTCAAAAATAATGTTTCAATAGAATCAGACCGGTGATAAAAATATCCTCAAAAAAAACACTAGGAAGAAAACTAAAGCTCATAAAAGCCAAGAAGACCGCAACATCATCCCCCAGGTGGGCGGACATAAAAAAATACGGTATGGGCAAAGCAAGATATCGCTCAATCAAGCGCTTTGCAAGCAGGCACTGGCGAAGGCGCAGCAGCCTGAAGATATAGGTAATAAGTGATTTAAATGGCAGAAAAGAAAGACAAAGCTAAAACCAAAGACAATGAAAAAGTTTATACTATCCCCCTAAGAGACGCATGGAAAGGCCCATGCAAAAAAAGAGCAAAAAAATGCATGTACGTTATCCGTGAATTTGTAAAAAGGCACACGAAAATAGAAACAGTAAAAATAGGGCCTGAACTGAACCATGAGATATGGAACAAGGGCATAAAAAATCCTCCAAGAAAAGTTAAGGTGCAGGTTGTCCCGCATGAGGATGCTGCATGGGTAGAACTCCAGGGAGCCAGGCTGGAACTGGAGACAAAAGAGGAAAAAGAAAAGAAAAAAGAAGCACCTGAAGAAAAGAAGGAAGAAGCAAAAGAGACAGGAAAAGAAGAGAAAGAGACCAAAAAACCAGCGCCGGCAGCTGAAAAGAAAAAAGAGACAGAGCCGAAGAAAGAAGCTAAAGCACCTTCTTCTAAAAAGAGAAAAGAAACAGATGAGAAACAGGATCCTTCAAAGAAACTGCCGCCAAAAGCAAAGCTGCGCTAAGTATCAAGTGAAAGCAATGAAACTCTCAAAAGCTGATTTTCACGGCGATCCCAATGTCGGGCTCTACGGGTTTGTCACTGACAGATTTGCTGTAATTCCTGACAATAACATGGATTTCTCTACATTCAATGTACCTGTGATTCATTCCACTGCTGCACAAACAGACCTTGTCGGGCTTTTTATGTGCGGAAATTCCAATGGCATCATAATCCCGCGAATCATCACAGAGCGCGAAGAGAAACAGATAACATCAGACATAAAAAAAATCAAAAAAGACATCAACATACTGAAACTTGATACAAAGGAGACATGCCTTGGGAACCTCATATTATGCAATGATAATGCAGCAATTATCAGCCCTGGTCTTGAAAAACATGCAAAAAAGATTAGCAGCTGCCTGAAAGTCCCGGTAGTTACAGGAAAGCTCCTTGACCTTGAGATTGTCGGCTCACTATGCGTCGCGACAAACAGGGGATTTCTTCTCTCAATCAATGGCACTGATGAAGAATTCAAATTCCTTAAAAAGAATTTAAAGGTTACGGGCGATATAGGTACTGTAAACTTCAGCGGAACTTTCATAAAAAGCGGTATCTTAGCCAATTCGCACGGCGCACTGATCGGCAAACTCACAACAGGCCCGGAAATTGCAAGAATCGAGGAAGCGCTGGGATTTTTGGAGGACTAATAATGGACAAAGACACACAGCAAAAAATGGCAGAACTTGAAAGATACAAGCAGCAGCTGGAGCAGCTTCAGCAGCAGAAGTCCCAGATAACATTAAATGTGCAGGAACTGATGAGCGCAAAATCCACAATCGAGGGCATGAAATCTGCTAAAAAAGGCGCGGAAATAATAATCCCGATCGGCGGCGGGACATTCATCAAAGGAAGCATTGAGGACCCCAAAAGCGTAATCACTTCAGTCGGCGCAGACATTGCACTGACAAAGGATGTGGAGAGCGCAAAGAAGCACCTGGACGGCCAGATAAGATCCATAGAGGAAGGCATCAAAAAGCTGGATGAAGAGATGCTGAAACTTGAAAAACAAGCTCAAGAGGCTTATATGAAAATAGAAACCACACTTGCAAAAGAAAAGAAATAAAATACTTATTCTTCCTCGGCGGTTATTATGTTCGGATTGTTCAAGAAAAAAATAAAAGAAGCAGTAGATAAATTATCAGGCAGGATTGAAGAAGAGACAGAGGAGAAAGAGGATGTTTTTCAAAAAGAAGAAGAAAAAGAGCATACCACGCAGGATACTGGGCTGGAGCCTGAAATTCGTGGTGATGGAATACGTGGCGAAGAGACTGAAAGAGAAGCTGGCAGGGCGACTGAAGAAAAACAAGAAGAAGTAAAAAAAGAAAGCCTGCTGTCAAAACTCACAAAGCCGATTACTTCTAAAACATTATCATCTGATTTTCTGGACAATGTCCTATGGGACATTGAGATTGCACTTCTCGAAAACAATGTTGCGCAGTCAGTTGCAGAAAAGATTGTGGCTGACATCAAGGAAAAGCTCACAAACCAGTCAGTGCACAAGTCCCAGGCAGAACAGATCATAAAGGACACAATGAAAAGCACGATCCTTGAAATACTTGACCAGGAGAAAGTTGATATAGAAGAAAAGCTGAGGGATGCAAAAAAAGATGACCGGACAGTGCTGATACTGTTTCTCGGGTTCAATGGCAGCGGGAAAACAACAACAATGGCCAAGATGGGAAAATACCTGAAAGATAAGGGGTATCCATGCATTTTTGCTGCCGGGGACAGTTTCAGGGCAGCAGCAATTGAGCAGCTTGAAGTGCACGGCCATAATCTTGAGATAAAAGTAATAAAGCAAAAATACGGCACTGACCCTGCAGCAATAATATTTGATGCCATGAAGCATGCAAAGTCAAGAGGAATAAGTGCAGTCCTTGCAGATACAGCAGGAAGAGTGCATACTGACCGCAATCTGGTAGAAGAACTGAAAAAAATTGTAAGAGTGAACAAACCAGACCTTAAATTTCTGGTGATAGAATCAATAGCAGGAAACGACGTAGTAGAGCAGGCAAAGGTATTTGATGAAGTCGGTCTCGACGGTGTAATCCTCACAAAAACAGATGTGGACGAAAAAGGCGGAAGCGCCCTCTCCCTGTGCTACACCTTAAAAAAGCCGATATACTTCATCGGCACCGGCCAAAACTACACAGACTTTGAAGAATTTGACCCAAAGCGCATGATAAGCAGTATTTTTGAATGAAATAGTGATTCGCGTCTTCCTTATGGCCCAGAAACACGATACATAATATCCAAAAAAAGTTTAGCACTCTATTTTTTCTCAGCAACTTTCAGGACAGCGCCAATAAGATGCTCCATTGACTTTCTGGATTCAACTCT
>CBDUVR010000056.1:0-7927 GCA_965370705.1 uncultured archaeon
CCATATCAAAATACAACAAAACACTGCTTGCAAAAATACCCTACAAAAAAGAGATAATGCTCGCATACTCAAAAGGGATCCCTGTCAAAGAAAAAAGCATACAAAAAATCGCAAAATGGGTAGAGACACTATGAAACAGATAACAATACTATCAGGCAAAGGCGGCGTAGGAAAATCAAGCATCACAGCCTCACTTGCAATCGCGCTCTCGAAACAAAAAAAAGTCATCTGCGCAGACTGCGACGTCGACGCATCAAACCTCGCACTCGTATTCGGCATAAAAGAAGACGACTATGATAACTGGACCCCCATCACCACAAACGAGAAAGCAAGATTTGACAGAAAAAAATGCACATCATGCAAAAAATGCGCCGACGCCTGCTACTTCAACGCGATCGCATGGGACAGCAAAACCAACACCCCCATTTTCAAAGAATTCGGATGCGAAGGCTGCGGCGTCTGCGAACTAATATGCCCCAAAAAAGCAATCGAGCTTTACGACGTAATGAACGCGAAAATCGGCTGCGGAACAACAAAATACGGGTTCCCGGTCGTCTCCGGGCAGCTGGAGATGGGAGAATCAGGCTCAGGAAAAGTCGTCTTCAAAGTCAGGGAACTCGCCAAAAAAACAGGAAAAGACAGGGACATAATGCTCATAGACGCGGCAGCAGGAATAGGATGCCCTGTAATAGCATCAGTCGTCGGGAGCGACCACGTGATAGGAATATGCGAGCCGACACCATCAGGATTCGCAGACTTAAAGCGCGCCCTCTCAGTCGTAAGCCACTTCAACATCGCACACAGCATAATAATCAACAAATACGACCTGAACAAAGAATACTCAAAAAAGATCGAACAATTCGCAAAAGAAAACAACATCAAAATACTCTCAAAAATAAAATACGACAAAAGCTTCACAGACGCGCTCACAAACCTCACTCCGTTAATAATTTTCAACCCCGCTTTTGAACAGGTATTCAAAGAAATCATCACCGGACTCGAAAACGAAAATGCGCTGGGCAGTCAGCCGGAAACACAGGCGAAAGAATGAAAACATACCTCGAATGCATCCCCTGCTTCCTGAACCAGTCCCTGAAAGTCATGAAACATTCAGGCCTTGATGCAGAACTGCAAAAAAAGATACTGAAAGACATCATGAAAATGCTTTCAGAAACAGAACTCGACAAAAAACCTCCAGAGTACGCAAGACTCGTCTACGACAAAATATCATGCATAAGCAAAATAAAAGACCCGTACAGGGAAATTAAAAAAAGAGACAACATGCACGCAGAGAAACTGGCACCTTCACTGAAAAACATGATAGACGCATCGCGCGACCCGCTCCTGACCGCCGTTAAAGTATCCATAGCCGGGAACATAATGGATTTCGCAGCAAACTCAGATTACGACATAAAAGAATCCATCGACCGTGTCCTTCACGAAGACTTCGCAATCAATGACTACAGCAAATTCAAAAACGACATCATAAACGCAAAAACAATCGCATATTTCGCAGACAACTGCGGTGAAATCATATTCGACAAACTGCTCATCGAAAAAATCAAAACACTCAACAGCAAATGCACTATCCATCTCTTTGTCAAGGCAGGGCCGATAATCAACGACGCCACAAGAGAAGACGCTGAATCCGCCGGCCTCGGCAGCCTTGAGCGCGTCAAAGTAAAAACCCTTGAAAAAGACTTCCTGAAAACACGCAAATACAAAAATCCTGCTGACTACCTGAAACACATAGACATCTCAATCAGCAAAGGTCAGGGCAACTACGAACGGCTAAGCAACATTAACGCCAACATATACTTTCTCCTGATAGCAAAGTGCAGTGTGATAGCGCGTGACCTGAACACAGGCACCATGAAATCCATATTAAAATGCAGCAAAAGCACGACCTTATCAGGAAACAGGGCAGGTGGGGGCTAGAGGATGGAAATCACAAAGAACCATGGGGAAAATGCCCTACACTACAAGAGCAGGCAAAAATCAATAAAAGAACTGGAAGACGAAATCACAAACTGCAGAAAATGCGACCTGTGCAAATCCAGGACAAAGCCACTGACATGCATAGGCAACCTGGATGCAGACATCATGCTAATCGGCGAAGCCCCGGGATACCACGAGGACCTCACAGGAAAACCGTTTATAGGAGAAGCAGGCAAACTACTGGACAAGCTGCTGGCATCAATCAGCCTTGAAAGAAAAGACACATACATCACAAGCATCGTAAAATGCAGACCCCCTTCCAACAAAGACCCCACACCGGAACAAATCAATGCATGCAAACCATATCTTGACCGCCAGCTCTCAATAATCCACCCCCGGATAATCATCCCTCTGGGCAGATTCGCATGCGCATTCATATTCGAAAAATACGGCCTCGAAAAAGAAAGAATCAGCCAGGCACACGGCAAAGTTTACACCAAAGAGAGCCTGCTTGGAAGCATAAAAATAGTGCCCCAATACCATCCATCTGTTGCCGCATATAATCCCAATATGCTGGATACTCTGCTCAACGATTTCAAAACAATTAAGCTGTGCATCAACAGGCACACGGCGCCCCAACATCATACCTCTCCCAAATAAAATACAACAAAGGCGCCACATGCGCACCCGCAAACCTCGCTCCGTTAATAATTTTCAATTGCACCCATGAGACGCAATTTGGCGAAATCATCTCAAAGCGTGATGACGAAGTAGAATTATGACAAAAAAATATTCAAATATTTTCGTTTTCAAAAGACTTATATAAAATCACCATATATATAGAATTAGTGCTACACTTGTGAGATTGAATGGAAAACACAACAGCTACTCTTAACATTTTGATTCTTCTCATGGGATAAAACGAGGAGTTTGAGAAAATTAATGAAGATCATTGACAAGATATAATTTAAAACACAGGTAAGACCCTGCACTTAAGGAAATTGATATCAATGGATGAAAAAAAGTTTAATTTGGTCCTCGAAGAAGGAGAAGGACAATACATTGAATTCAAGGAAACTCTGGATAAGAAATTTGCGAAAGAAGTAGTTGCTTTCGCAAACGCTTCAGGCGGACAGATATTTCTAGGCGTAAGCAATGATAGTGAGGTTAAAGGATTAAAGATAACAAATGACCTTAAGTCCAAAATTACCGATATCGCAAAAAACTGCGATCCTTTTGTGCCCGTGCATCTTGAAGCTTACAAAGACATACTGATAGTAACCATCCATGAAGGTGACAATAAGCCGTATCAGTGTTCTGACGGGTTTTTTATGAGAATTGGTCCTAATTCACAGAAACTTGACAGGAACCAGATACTTGAACTCAGCATAAAGGAAGGCAAAATAAGATTTGATGAGCAGATATGCACTGATTTTGAGTTGAAAGAGTTTGATGATGAAAAATTTGAATATTATCTCAGGCTTGCGGGAATATCACACAACCTTGAAAAGAAAGATATCCTATCCAATCTTAAATTGCTTACAGCAAAAGGAATGACAAATGCCGGTGTCTTATTTTTTGCAAAAGAGCCATTCAAATACATATCAACTTCTAAAATAAGATGCGTGACTTTTAGAGACGATGAGAGAGTAGATATAATTGACAAAAAAGAAGTTGATAAAGGAATTATTGGAAACATAGAATATGCCACCAATTATCTAAAAGAACACACAGATGTAAGGTTTGAGATAAAAGGAATCAAGAGGATTGAACACCCGGAATATCCAGAAGAGGCGTACCGTGAAGCCATAGTAAACGCTGTAATACACAGGGACTATTTTGAAAGCGGAGAGGCTGCAGTTGAAAAGCTGAAAAGCAGGATAATCATGAATAATCCGGGAGGACTAATTCGTACCCTCCCAAAAGAAGAGTTCGGAAAATTAAGCAGACCGAGAAATCGCCTTCTTGCAGACATACTATCCAAAACAGTATTTATGGAAAAAGTAGGTACAGGCATCCGGAGAATCAGGACAGACTGCAAAAAAAACAATAATCCCGTTGAATTAAGCTTTGACAGGTATAACTTTTTTGTAACTATTGAATCTAATAAGAAGTACCCTCAAAAGTACCCCCAAAAATACCCTCAAAAGTACCCCCAAAAGTACCCAGAACATCTTAATAAAACGCAAATTGAAATATTGGCTTTGATTAAGCAAAACAACAATACAACGAAAGCAGAAATGGCGCAAAAACTTGACTTAAGTATGGAAGCTATTAAAAAGAATATACGGGTATTAAGACAAAAAAACATCATAGAGTTTGTAGGTCCTTCCAAGGGTGGTTATTGGGAGATAAGAGGTAAATAATATGATAATAGACGAAAACATCATAGACAACAGCAACACAAAGCGGTCTGTATTCTTAAACAAGGTCATCAAATTAGAGCCAAATACAAACTTTGACATTGCCTGCACTTTTTTGAATGTTGATGGATTTGCATTGGTCAAAGAGAACTTAAACAATGTTACAAAATTTAGGCTATTGCTTGGAAAAACACCAGCTGACATTTACGAGAATGAAAAGTATTTCAATGATGAATACAAAAACACTCTGAAACACTGACATATGTGTTTGTGACAAAGTGTGACATAAGTTATTGTACTATACAATTAATAATGCGCAATGAAGGAGAATAAAATGCCAAAAAGAAAAAAAACTCTGAATGTCGAGGTTGAACCTGAGATTATTAAATGGGCTTTAAAAAGCTCAGGCTGGACTAAAGAAGAAGTAATTCTTAAACTCAAAATTAGTGAAAACACTTTCAGTGGCTGGTTGAACAAAACAACAAAACCGACATTAAGGCAACTTGAGAATCTATCAAAATATCTTAAAAGACCTTTAGCAGTATTTTTCCTTCCGGAACCACCAAAGGATATGCCTCTGCCGCATGACTACAGAATGCTTCCCAAAAGAGCAGGAAAGTTCGATAAAAAAACATTGTTGGCAATAAGAAAAGCAAGAAGATTGCAAAATGTCAGCAAAGAGTTGTCAAAAAATCTTGATTCAGATATAAAACCAGATATTATTCCCGCTTCACTTTCAGATAACCCCTCACAAATCGGAAAAAAATACAGGGAAATTTTTCGCTTAAACGAAGAGGTCAAAAAAGAATGGAAAACATCATACGAGACATTTAATGCATTAAGAGATATCATTGAAGACAGAAATGTTGTTGTTTTTCAGATGCCTATGCCTGTTGAAGATGCAAGAGGATTCACTCTAGTTGATGAATATCCCGCATTGATTGTTGTTAATTCCTCAGATAAGATTGAATCAAGAATATTTACGCTGATGCATGAACTGGGTCATATTTTATTGAATAAGTCCGGCATTGACATACCAGAAAATGCAATAATCGGCAATAATATTGACAAAGTTGAAAAATGGTGTAATGATTTTGCTTCTGAATTTCTTTTGCCCCAGGAAAACATTCAGAAAGAGTTTTTGAAATACCAAAAGAGATTGCTTGAAAGCAGGACACTTGCCAGACTCTCCAGAAAATACAAAGTCAGCAAAGCTATGTTACTCTACAATATGTCCAAATTTGATTTCATAACTAAATCTCAGTATGAATCTGTCTTAGACAGATACAAAGCCAAAAAAGCAGAATCCAAAAAAGAGAAAAAGAAAGGTGGTTTTGGAGAGAGGGCAGATAAAAGATGTATGAAAGAAAAGGGGCAGAAATTTGTTTCTCTGGTTTATAATAACATAGAAAAAGGACACATTACCCACAGTGATGCTTTGGATTATTTATCCATCAAACTCAAAAATTACGAGAAAGTCAGGGTGAAGGCGAAAAAATGACCGCAATAAATTACTATGTAATAGACGCATGTTCACTCATTGAATTGAATGTTCGTTACCCTGTTGACGTTTTTCCAAATTTATGGAAAAAAGTTGAGCAATTAATAGACAAAGGTTTCCTTGTCTCTCCAAAAGAGGTTTTCAAAGAAATTTGTGTGAAAGACGATGCTTTAAAGAAATGGGCAAAAAAGCAGGATAAATTGTTTAAGGAACTGACTATATTTCAGATAAATAAAGTGAAAGAAATTTTTAAAAAATATCCCTCTCTGGCAAATTCAAACAATGAATTCCCTGCAGCTGATCCTTTCATTATCGCTTTGGCAATAGAACTTGAGAATGATCCGCAAAAAACATTATTTCAGACAATTAAAAAACGGATAATCGTCACTGAAGAGACCCTGAAAGGAAATAAAGTAAAAATCCCTCTCGTTTGCAATGATTATAATATTGAATGCATAAACATTATTGAGATGTTTAGATATGAGAAATGGAAATTTTAATAACAAAAAAAGCAAAAAAGTACGAGGTGTAAAAAATGAAAAAAAACACAACAAAATCAACGGGTGGACATCTTATTGCCCGAAAATAAGCATCCCTGCAAAAAACAAAAAATAGAACTAATGGACACCACGCTCCGCGACGGCGAACAGACAGCAGGAGTATCATTCAACCCCAAAGAAAAAGAATCACTTGCGCACGCGCTCTACGAAGCAGGCATCCGCCGCATAGAGATGGCAAGCGCCTGCGCATCACCAAACGACCTGAAAGCCATCAAAAACACAAAAAAATCATTCGAAAACGCCGGCTACCAAAACCCCATAGAATGCCTCTCATTCATCCTGAAGCCCCACATAGACTGGATAAAAGCATCAGGCGCAACCACCGCAAACCTGCTCGTAAAATCATCACAAGCCCACATCACCCAGCTAAAAGGAAAAACCCCGGAAACGCACATGCAAGACGTTCTCGAAATCACAGGCTACGCGAAAGAAAACGGCCTCAAAGTCAACGCATACTTAGAGCACTTCTCATACGGCATGCAGCACTCAAGGCAATATGTATACGACCTCCTGTATTGCCTCAGCAAAGCAAAAATAGAAAGAATCATGCTGGCAGACACAATGGGCATCCTCTCGCCTGTTGACACAAAAAAATACATCGAGGACCTCACTAAAAGATTCCCGAAAGCCCGCTTCGACATCCACGCGCACAACGACTACGGCCTTGCAGCAGCAAACACCCTGACTGCAATAGCGCACGGCTGCACAGGCGCCCACGTCACAATCAACGGCCTCGGCGAGCGCGCAGGCAACGCACCCTTAGAAACAGTCGCAGTCGCACTCAAAGACTTTCACGGTATCGAAACAATAAACGAAAACAAACTAATAGAACTAAGCAAACTAACAGAAACCCTGTCCGGCATAAAAATAGAGCACAACCACCCTATAATCGGCAAAAACAGCCACATCCACAAGGCAGGCGTCCACACCCACGGCGCGCAAAAAGGCCTCTACACAAACCCCCTCCTCGAAAAAAACAGGTTCAACAAAACCGTCTCATACGACCTCGGCAAACTGAGCGGCAAAGCATCAGTATACGGCGAACTCGAAAAAATGGGTATAAAAAACCCGGACCCAAAAACAGTAAAAGATCTCGTGCACGAAATAAAAACCCTCTCAGAAGACAAAAACATAATAACAACAAGCGACCTCCTCCTGTTATACCTCCAAAAAACAAGCAAAGACACCACAGGCTACAGCCTGGAAAGAATCACCCTCAAAAAAACATACCGCAACACAAAATCACGCGCAGAAGCAGAAGTAACCCTGAAAACCAACAGCACAACAACAACCAGGATAGCAACTGGCGGCGGCGGATTCGACGCAATAGCAAACGCAGTCAAAAAAATCACAGGAAAATCCCTGAAACTAAAAGACTACAATGTAACCATCCCGCCAGGCGACGGCACATCATCCCTCGTGGACACAGCAATAGAGTGGCAGCACAACAAAAAAACACTGAAGACAAGAGGCATCCACACCGACCAGGACATAGCAGCAGCTTATGCCATGCTAAAAGCAATAAACCAGATAAACATGCTAAAAAAATTCGAAAAAACAATACA
>CBDUVR010000057.1:0-7779 GCA_965370705.1 uncultured archaeon
GGGGGTAAACAGCTTTCTTACTGATGCCTCATCAGGACCTTTCAGGAGATACCTGCCTGAAAATACGGGGCTGCTCTTAAAATCAATGTCCTTGTAGCCAAGAATATCACCCAGCTTATGAAAAAATGATTCAGGGCCAAGTGAGAAGCTTGGCAGATTACTGCCATTAAGCTGCGCAGAGGCAACTGTCTGTGAATAAGTTGTAGAACTCCTGCCTCCACCTACTGTGTACCTGTAATCAAAAACAGTCCAGTGGATGCGATCCATTTCCCCTTTTATGATATTGTATGCTTTGCGCCCATATCCTTTGCTAAAAAGCTTCAGGATATTTAATGAAGACAGAAGGTTATTATCAGCATCAGGATTAAAAGAGTATCCCATTCTTCCTGCGGCTTTTTTTAATTCTTCTCTTCTTTTTTTCTCAGACCAGTATACTATCATGACAACTAAAATAATCGGGGCAAGAACCAGAATAAAAATAAAGTAGGGCTCCATTTATATCACGCCATTGTGCTGGTAAAATATATTAGGCTGTGTGCATATAAAGCTTTTGTGTGATATATTTTTAGTGTTGGGTGCTGTATATGAACATAAAAAATGAGATACGCGTCATCGGGTTTGACGACGGGCCATTTAAGCATATAAAAGGGGGCAAGGCCCTTGTGGTGGGTGTCATTTTAAGGGCAAAGGAGTATCTTGACGGGGTCCTGAGCACTTATGTGACTGTTGACAGCCTTGATGCTACAGGCAGGATAACGGAATTAATCAACAACTCAAAACATTACGGCCAGCTGCGCGTAATTCTTTTTGACGGCCTTGCAGTTGCAGGGTTTAACCTGATTGATATACAGAAGGTAAATAAGAAGACAGGCAAGCCAGTGATTGCAGTCACTGCCACAAGGCCGGATCGTGCGCAGTTCAAAAACGCGCTGAAAAACCTCGATCGGTACGAAGAGCGAATCGATATTGTAGAGCGCGCAGGTGAAGTATGCTCAATAGTAATCAATGAAAAAACAATCTACTTCCAGTACGCAGGCATCACAGAAAAAGAAGCAGAAACAATACTCAAAAAAGCATCTGTACGAGGCGCAATCCCGGAGGCAATAAGGATGGCGCACCTCATAGCAGGAGGGATAGTAGACGGTGAATCGCGCGGCAGGCCCTAAACCTCAACAATATCCCCGTCTTTTGGGATTATGAGCGCGCCTTTATATGCTTTCGTGACTTCCTCTTCAATTGCGGCGATGTCTCGTGAATCGCGCCCAATATGCACCAAAGCAAGTCTCCTGCACCCGGAATTTGCAGCGCACAGGCCACAGGAAAGAAACGACGAATGCCCCGAAAGCCCCTTCACTTCTTTCTCCATTTGCGATGCATAAGCCTCATGCACCAGAATATCAACATGTTCTGCAAGCTCAACAATCTCCGCAGAGTACCCGCTATCCCCCGAATACACAAGCGATTTTGACTCAAACTCAATGCGGACAGCAAGCGACGAATCAATATGGCTGGCCTTTGCAAAAGAAAGCACACCTCCTCCAACCTCTACAGAAGAATCACCATCAATTTCCTTAAACACAAGTTCAAACCCAAGCTTATCAATGTAGCCTGCATATGCAAGTTCAGTAATATCGTGCATATACTTCTTGATGCCTCTCGCGCCGACAATCACAAGCGGCTCATCCCTTTTTTCTTCGCGGTATCTCATAAGCAAAGCAGGCAAGCCGAATGTATGGTCTGCATGAAAATGCGAAATAAAGATAGCATTTATCTTATTGTAAATACCATCTCTCCAAAGATATTGCACAGAAGAATAGCCGCAGTCAATCAAAAGCCCAGCATCTTCAATAAAAAGGCTGGTGTTTGAATGGTTCCCGTCAAAAGCTTCCCCAACACCAACAAACTTTATTTTCATAAAGCCTTTTTTAGCAACCCTAATTTTATAAATTTAGATTCCAATAGCAATTATATTGATTTACAGGAGATGATATTATGAACAGAATTGTAGTTCTCACGGGAATACCTGGCAGCGGAAAGACTACTGTCCTTGAGCCGGCGCTATCAGCCCTGAAAAAGAAGGGCATTGAATACAAATCAGTCAACTACGGGACCGTAATGTTTGAGATCGCAAGGGATCTGGGGCTTGTAAAAGACAGGGATGAGATGCGCAAGCTTGAGCCGGAAAAACAAAAGAAGATACAAAGAGCTGCAGGCAAAAAGATTGCATCAATGGCAACAGTATCATCTGTCATTGTGGATACGCACTGCACAATCAATACGCCCAGAGGATACCTTCCCGGGCTGCCTGAATGGGTGCTAAAGGAAATCATGCCTGATAGCATTATTCTTGTAGAAACTGATGCAAAAGAGATTGCAAAGAGAAGAAACAAGGATGTAACAAGGGTGAGAGACAAGGAAAGTGAAGAGGAAATTGATGAGCACCAGAGAATGAACAGGTATGCTGCTGTTTCTTACGGGGTACTTACGGGGTCAACTACCAAAATCATCCACAATTATGATAAAAAACTGGATGAGGCTGCGGGTGATCTGGCAAAGGTTTTAGGCTAGATTGAGTTGATTCTCATGAATCATGAGGATAACAATAATGAAACGATTATATTCTTACCCCCAATTCGCGAGGAATGGAGCGTAATTAAAAAAGGAATATACAATGTCATAGAAATAGGAGGTTGCCTGAAAATTGATTTTCAGGGAATAGGCATATGGATCGGAGCTGTACCTGGTAAAGAAGGTTGTCCGTATGATGAGGGTGATTATCACTATAAGCATGTGCATTTAAGTATCGGGATAGATGATTTCTCAATCTCTGCTCATGAGCACTATGACAGCCCTGACTTTAGGCTATACAATGGGGAAAATATCAAAGGAGAAAAGAAAGAAAAATACGCAGAAATCACAACACCAGAAGGTCCTATTTTTCTTATACCTAAAACCGTTGAATGGACCAAGTACTGGAACTATTCCAGATTTCAAGATAAAGACCTTTATGAGAAAGAATGCGATGAATTTTATATGGTCATTGGGGCAAAAGAAGAAGATATTGAACGCTTAATCGAAGAGTATGGTGGAATTGATAAAAGCGAAGTGCAACGTTTTGAGAGATACGGAACATCCTGTAGAGTAAATGTTTTGACTGGTGACCAATTGATTAGTTATAGTTAAGTAGTCATAAAATAGAAAGAAATATAAATATGAAATATCTTATTCTAAACATGCCCGCAAGCGAGAAAGAATTAAAAGATAAACTTGCTCAAATTGTTGAGGAAATAAAAGGCGGTAGGATTAAATACCATCCATCAGAAAAACCAGATTCATGTGGGTTACCCTGTCTGAAATGTTTGAGTGAAAAACCGGGATACGATGAATTAACACGCAACCCTGTGGTCGCATCTTATAGAAAAGACGGTTATCGCGTTACAGTTTATTTTCACGAAGATTGTTTAAATGAGTTATTAGGAATCGAATAAATATCTGTCTATCCATATATCCTAGATAATATCATTTTCCAATAAACTCAACAACCTCTTTTTTAAGCTCGTCAATGGTCTTGCTGTCTGTCTCAAGAACGAGGTCAAAGACATCAAGGTCTTTGTCAAGAACATAACCGTACATCTTCTTATATAGTTCAACATTCTCAGCATCACGCTTCTTGACAGCCTTAACTGCACCATCCAGGGAACTCACATCGCGCTTCATGATCCTTTCCGCCCTCGTCCCCTGCACCGCAGTAAGCCATATTTTCACGCCCACCGCGCCAAGCCACGGCAGCGCCCACGAAGTTATGGCCACATTACCCTCGCATGCTTTCTTCTTCAAAAAAGCATCAACTTCCTTATCAAAGTCAGGATTATTCTTTCTCTCGGAAAGAAACCTCATCCCGTCTTCTGTCTCCCACCAGTCATCACCTGAAAAATGATACCCCTTTCTCATCGCGATTTCCTTAAGCGCATCACCGCCGCAAAGATACTTAAGCCCATAATGATTAGCAAGCGCCTTTGCAAGACTGGTCTTCCCTGACCCCGCCATGCCTGATATAATAATAGTGACACTCATATTAACCACAATATTTTCTGAAATATTGAACAGCAACTTATATATATTTCAATCCTTTGACTTCAGTTCTTCAATATACTCAACCAGCTTCCCCAGAACCTCATCCTTCGCGCTCTCGACAAACTTAATCGACCCCGCAACTTCGTGGCCGCCGCCAGAAACCATCCCGTGTGGGATATCCTCTGCAAGCCGTGCAACAAAAACATTGACATTAAAGCCAATCTTCTCACAGGCATCATTAGAGCGCATTGTTATGAAATCCGGGCCGTAGCCGATAGTCACAATCTTCTTTTTCCCATGCTTCTGATTAAGTTCATCATTCAGAATACCAGCTGATTTGCCGGGCCCGGGAAAATCACCTCTCTGCGTTGATTTGGTTATGTCTATAAGCGCAGCAACAACACCATTTTTCAGTGTCTCCTCTTTCACATATTTAAGCAGCACTTTACTCTGGGCCTTAATTTTCCGGGCTATATCCTCATAAAGCAGCTCAACAAGCGCCTCATTCTTCTCATCCCCGGAAATCAGGTCCCACACAAGACCGGAATCCTGCATAAATTTCAGGTAAGACGCTTCATAATCAACGCACTGCGCAACCTTTCTCATGTGCTCTTTATCCTTCCCGCATTTTTTCACATACTCCTCAAACTCACGTCCCGATGACCTGTCGCCAATACCCGCAAGAGCAGGCAGAACTTTCATATCATCCGCAGTCGGGTTGATGACCCTTGACAGCTCATACGCAAGCATCCCGGCAGTCAGGTTCTTGTCGCCCCCGACAAGATACGGGTTGATATGTACATCAACAAAAGAATCAACCACCGATTTCCCGCCCTTGACTTCAGTGAAATGATGGTCAACAACAATTATAGGAATATTGTATATCTTTGCTTTTCTTATGCTCAGAAGATCCTCCTCAGTAGACCCGTTATCCACAAGTATCACAAGCGGCTCAGGCTTTCCGAACCTCTCAATGCTCCTTTTTGCAGACACAAGATCCTTTAGCACATCCTTGTATTCATAAAACGGCGTAGTAGACGGCGACCTCTCAAAACAGAACCACTTGTCCCTCTCCCCGAACCGTTTCTCAATCATCGGCAGGACTGCCTTTTCAAGTGCAATTGCGCCTGCATACCCGTCCATATCCGCATGATGGCGTATCAGTATCTGGCGCCCCTCATAGATTGACTTTTTGATTAAGGCGGACGCGCTTTTGAATTTGTCCTTTAGCGCATCAAGCACCGGGCTTTTTATCGTAAACTTAACATCAGCACATTCAGGTTCCTTTGCACCATTAATCATTTCATCCACTTTCAAAGACAAACTATCGATTTTCGTCATCTCAACAATATTCATCCTTTTTACATCTGATTTCATCTCAATCCTGACACTGGCTCTCACGCAATCATTTTCCACAATATCAGGATACGCGCGCTCACCCGGCGACACAAACCCCCCTATGTCTGCGCATCCGCTCTCATCCATAACCTTGAATATCGTAGGCCCCCTCGTCTGGATAATCTTATTGACCTTAGCCTCAATCGTATAAGTCCCGCTCTCACCTGAAACAAGGTCTTTTACTTTATCTACAGGCGCATCTTCCTTCTTCTTCTTGACCTTGATCGTAATATTCCCAAAAGTTTTTTCATTTTCATTCATTTTCATATCTATCAACTCTCAAATTAATCTTAATACTTTCTATTAAGTGTTTAACGGAACTGATATTTAAAAATGACGCAGGTGGCTGGAATATACTCTACTTCAAAAAGTGAAGCAATTACTTCAAAAATAGAAGTACCTTTATAAATATTACTGTCTAATATAGCCACTATGATGAAAAAAACACCTGTTGAGCGCATTTACAAAGCATTCTACGAATCCCGCAAAAATATGCTCTATTTTAACCAGATAAAAGATATAAGCGGGCTTTCAGACAGTTCTCTTTGGCTGGCTTTAAAAAAACTCAAAAAAGAGAGGCAAATAGATGTTACCAAAGAAAAAGCAAATACATTCTACAAACTCAAAAACAAGAATAAGACAAAAATATACTTTACCTCATTTGATTATGAACAACTGGAAACTCTAAATACAGACATTAAGATTCCCCTGAAGAAATTCCTACGAGAAAAACCAGAAGAAACCGCCTTTATTATTTTATTTGGTTCAGCTTCAAGAAAGCAGGAGACAAAAGGCAGCGATATTGACTTGTTGATTGCTCTTCATAGTTTCGAAAGTGCGGGTACTCAGAAAGTATATGAAAAAGAAGTTAAGGGAAAACTTGAAAGACTGAGGCAAAAAATCAATGCATCAAGCATTTATCCTTTAAGTGTTTTTTACACAGGCACAAAAGACTTTATGATGTCCAAAGACAGGATCGTTCAGGAAGCAAAAGCAACAGGATTCTGTATAGACGGAAACATGCTTTATTATGATACGGTGGCTGACCATAAATAAAAGAATCAAAAGATGGATGCATGATAAAAACGCGCTTGAAAATAGCTATCAGCTCTATCTGGGCAAAGGGATAATAAAGCATGTTCCAAAAACTGAAAGTCTTGTAAATGCGCATATGGAAAAATCAGACCATAATATTGAATTTTCACACTTTCTTATATCAAGCCAGAAATATCCTGACTGGGCGATAGTTGGGTTCTACTACGCATTGTACCATGCAAGCCTTGCCCTGTTGGCAAATGTTGGATTTTCATCAAAAGACCATACAGCAACCCTATGTTTTTTGATGAGACACTATGCCGTGTTTTCAGAAGAAGATTTAAAATTATATGATAATCTTGTTCTTACAAAAGATGAGGTTGAATCCTATACAACCCTGAAAGATGAAAGGCAAAAAGCAAGCTATTCAACAGAAGACACTTTTGATTTGGATAACGTAAACATCTTAAGAGAGAAATCAATAAGATTCATCAACAAGGTAAAATCAATACTTGAAGAGGAGTAAAATATAGGACATAATCTCTCAAGGCAATTAAAAAGCTGAAATTACACAAACAGCATACCAATCCAAATCATCATACCATGCATCACAACAACAAACTATAAATAAAATTCCAACCAATATTCAACCATATGAAAGACAAAACAATAGAAAGCATAGCACAGATAATATCCGGCCGCTTCGGCGAGCTTCTTGTACGAAAAAAATCCGCTGAAAGCCTGGAACTCGGCGAGCTTCTTGTAGCAGAATCAAAAGATTCATACACAATCTTCCAGGTATATGACCTAAGATACGGCTCACAGATCCCCCAGGAATCACTTGAGCTCATGTCAGGCATGAGCCTCGAGGGCTTTGGTGAATCCCTTGAATTCACAGAGCCGGAACTGAGAAACTACATTCTGGCATCACTAAAATCAGTAGTGACAATACACAAAAACACAGCAAAAACACCAAAAAAAATGCCTCCATTCTTCTCGCAGCTGCGCCAGATTAAAAAAGAAGACCTCAACTTCCTGACAAAACCTGAAAAGCCCCTCTTTCTTGGAAGCATACGCTCAGGCTCAAGAATTCTCCCCATCGACGTCCACCTCGACGGCGAAAGCGTCTTCACGCACCACGTACTCATCCCTGCGACAACCGGCAGGGGCAAATCAAACCTCGTAAAGACAATCGCATGGTCCGTGCTTGAAAAGGACTACTGTTCACTTTTAATAATAGACCCTCATGACGAATATTACGGGAGAAACACC
>CBDUVR010000058.1:0-7760 GCA_965370705.1 uncultured archaeon
TGAGTCAATACAGTATATTTTGCGCGGAAACTGCAGCTGGTCTTTTACCTTATATGAAAAAATCGTGGTTGAATCAATTAAAAAAGAATCTTTAATATATGAAAAATAGCTCTCTGCCGCCAGTGTTGATATATTCAAAACCTTTGCTAATTTGCTATAATTATACTGCGAGGACACATTTGACAGGAAATAATAGGCAAGATTTTCTATTTTATCTGTGTTTCTTATATTGTTTTTTAAAATAACATCCTTTAGCAGAATACTTTCAAAATATGTTTTCAGCCGCTCTCTTCTGATATTTTCATTATCTTCCAGCACAACTTCCGGAAAACCCCCGAACTCAAGATATTCTGATAAAACTTTCCTGATTTGAGTCTTATTTTTAATAATAGAAACTTTAGTTGAAATATCTATTTTCCTGAATTCCAGTATTTCTGCAAAACTTAATGGCATAACTGATATTCTAAAATATCTCCCGGATAAGAGATAGCCATATTCTTTGCTCAAAAGCGATGAGGTGGAACCTGAAATTATGAATTTTATATTCCTGTCTTTGTCATATTTTGACTTAACCCATTTTTCCCATAATGGTATGTTCTGGATTTCATCTATGAGAAAATAAATCTTTCCTTTGGTGTCTGTCAATTCCAAATATGCATTGTGTATTTTTTCAAGATCATGACCAAACCGCACATCATCCAGGTTGATATAACAGATGTTGCTCTTTTCAGTCGTGGGCAACAAATCAGTTATGGTCTGGTGCATCAGGGTTGTTTTCCCGGATCGTCTTGCTCCTTCCAAGACTATAATCTCACGCGTACTTATGAATTCATTTATCCGGGATGTGTACTTCTGCCTTAAAACACCTACGTCGACACTCTTGTTTTGCCACCAGTCATTCCAGTAAACTAATGCAGATTTTATATCTATACTGATTATTGTGATTAATGATTTAAATAATTATTGTTTATTATAATTAACGATATTGCGCATTATTGTTTATTATAATTAATGATATGCTTCGTGTGAAAATATTTAAATCAGGACGGCTAATATCATACATAGTAATAAATAATGTTTAGTTGTGATTAGATAATTATAATAATAACAACGTTATAAAATAAATAACATAATTATAGAAGGTTTAATTTATGTCGCCGATTGAGATTATGCTTGGGAACATGAACAGGCTTGGCTTTTTTGAGTTTTTGATGCCGTGGATCCTGTTTCTTGCAATAATATTTGCAATCCTGAAAAAATCAGAGGTGTTTGGTGAAGAAATTTCGGTAAATGCAGTAATAGCTGCAGTGGTATCATTTTTCATAATTAACTATACGCCTGTCGGGATGACTCTCGGGACGTTTTTTACGACACTTTTTGGCCTTGCAGCCGTAATAATAACAGGGCTTCTTGTCGGGATACTGTTTCTCGGGATGGCCGGCATTAAGCCGGATGAACTGCTCGGAAAAGCCAATAAGACTGCCATTGCGGTACTTTTGGGGTTTCTTGCATTGATTGCATTTATCAGTGTTGGGGGAATGTCATTCTTTAATATTGACAGTGATCTTGTAATTACACTATTTATGCTACTGCTTATGCTTTTTGCCATAATGTTCATAGGGAAAGGAGACGGCGATAAATAGATTTATATCCTTTCGTCATCATCTGATTCGTCAAATATTGGCTCTTTGCTTTCTTTATCTTTTGCAGAATTAGTTTTCAGGTGCTCTTTTTCATTTTCCGGTGTTTCATCTGCCGGCTCTTTGGAATGGACGGCGTCATCAATCCCGGGCTCAATGAATATGTTTTCAGGCTCGTGTGGAGACTTCTCTGTATTATGGTTCTCCCTCTGACCCGCATCAATCCCGGGCTCGTCGAATGCGGGAGCGGATGCAGCGCTTCCTGCCTGCTCTATCCCGATGCATCCGTTATGAACTGATACAATCTCTTTGACCTCGCGGACGCTATCCACCAGATTAGGCACAATGTCCTTAAATGCTTTTTCCAGGCCTGCAACCCTTGGTTCCATATCCATTGTTTTTGTGGTATTGTCTTTTATGCTCTCATGAGTCGAGCCAAACTCCTTTCGCCATGCATCCTGCTGTTCCTGAACTTCTGATTTGAACTCGCTTATTATCTGCTGGATGCTTTTAATTTGCGCATCTATCTCTTTGATGTCTGATTTCAGTGAATTTACGCGCTCATTGACAACTGATTCTACGACTTCGTATATGTTTTCGCGCTCGCGGTCGTCAAGTGTTGCCTGACCCTGTTGTCCTCTGTCCTCTTCAGGCATACTCATTGTACTCGCCTGTCCAAGCCCTTCGCCTGGCGGGGACATGTTCGTAGAATCAGTAAATTGCGCTGGTTTTTGGACAAGGTTCAGGTCCTGACGGTCCATGTTCGTTAAATCCTTATCCAGATACTGATCCTGAGATGACTGCCCAGGCATACCATCCGTATCCGGGGCCTCAGGGAATTGCTGTCCTGGATCGGGGGCGCCGTATTCGCTATCCATCGTGGGTGGTGCGCCAGTAACTTCATTTCGCACTGATTCGTTCAATGCGTCATCTATCTCCTTAAAACTGTAACCCTCGTCTTTAAGAGTGCGGATAATTTCAGATTCAGGAAGGCCCTTTGCTGTGAGTTCATTGATAATAATATGGGGGTCCGTCCTTTCTGTCTGGACAGATGAAGCTGGTCCTGATTTCTTTTTCGTTAAACGCCCAAATAGTTTGAATTTCATAGTCTCTCCTGGATTAGTTCTTCTACTTCTTTTTTTGTCACGAACTTGGCTGTTATTGGATTTATTAAGTCAAGATAATTCTCTATCTCTTTCATTTCCCTGCGCGATATCATTTCCTTGATTTCACGATTGATTTTGTCAATGTCAACTTCAAGGTTTGCAAGCCGGTCAAGTATTTGTTTTGTCGCGTTTTTTGTGGATGTCTCGTCATCGATAATGTTCTTTTTTTGCTTGATTGACTCTGTCTGGAGTGAGTTTAGCTGTTCCTTGAGGTTCCTTATATTTTCCTCAAGTTCCCTTATCCTTTTGCTGTTGTCGTTTACGCGGTTTACCACGTTGTTCAGCATTACGTTCATTGCAGGCATATGTTTATTATGTCGTTGTTAATATATATCTTTTATTGAATTTGTTATTTTATGTCTTTTACTATTCAGTTGCAGTCACTATTTTCATTTGGTTTGTAATCAGCCCCAGCTGTGCTGACCGCTGTGATAAAAAAGTTCATTTCCCATCTCAGTGGCTCTATTCCGTGAGGAGTTGTTATTATGCTTGATGTGTCGTGGCATATCAATGTAAAGTCCACATCGGTATCGTATATTAGGCCGAAACTCATGGCGCAGCAGGTCTCACAAACTTCCTGTGCATCCTGCTTATATTCGCCGCTTGCAGCCATTCCGTGTGTTTGGCGGGAGACTGTGCAATATTTTTTGGGAACGTAGTCTGCTTTTGCCTCGCAATCGGGTTTTTCACAAATTGATTCAGTAGATATCCCTTCGCAAATCTTCTCTGTTGTGGTGACTGCACACGCATCCCGTATACAGTTAGTGCAGGAGGCGCTGCAGCATCCAGAAGATTCGTAGGCCATTGTATTTTTATTTACAATAACGGGCTCCTTTGCAGAAATACACTTTATTACAGGATAACAATTCAGATTTTTTCCGCCGAAGTACATATTATCATTCACCAGAAGAGCTATTGCTTCATCCACACTATTTTCCACAACATTTTTAATGCTTTCTTCCCAGCATGGATAAACTATGTTTAATACATTGGCTGCATCCGGGCACTGTAGCTCGCTACATGAACAGGATTCATAACTTAGCCCTTTGGGCATTATATCGCCATCATTGGACTTTTCTTCTATAATTTTTTTAATCTCATTATTCTCAACCCATTTTTTCAATATAGCATAGTCGTACCAGAAATTGCTTGACCCGATATTTTTTTCAATAACTGCCCCGTTGCTGCTCATAAAAGCATTACTATCACTTATTCTAAAATCAAATCCATCTGCTCTGGTGATAACCATATTTTTATCAGGTGAATACTCTGTGTTTACACAGGACATCGGCTTCATATCTATTAGAAGTGACCCACTCTTTTCTTCAATCAAAGAGATGTATGAATTTAGCAATTCTAAAGTCTTATCATTAATATTAACCAGCATTTCATCTACCTGTGGTACTTGCGGGGTTGTACACTGCCAGTATCGTGTATTATTATTGCGCGAGCCGCCACTTTTTGCGACAGTACTTAGGGCATGACTACCAGATAATCCAAGGGATGACTCAACATAGGATTGGACTTTTTCAGATTCCTCATTCATCCTCAAAAAAACGAGATTCTCTGTCGAACTTATCTTTTCGCGAATACCTGAATTGGCATTGTACTGTATCCATACAAGGCCCGCTATAGCGAGGCCTATTGTTAAAAAACCAAATATTGCTATGCTTATACCTTTCATTTTCTTTCACCATACGTACAAATATGCAGCCACGACTTCTTTCGAATTGGGCAGAGGAATGTTTATCACATGCGTCATAATGTTAACATCTTCAGGCGGAGGCTGACTAATCTCAAATGATCTTGTCTCTTCTCTTTCAATAAAAAAATAATAGTTATAATCTGAAAGGCTATTGTCAAGATACTGCTTTACAAGAGTTTTAGGCTGTATCTTCGAATTTAATGACATATATTCATAATCATGACTTTCGTCACCAAAGCGTTGGGATTGGCCGATTATTTCTGAAATTGTGCTTTGAAAGCCGTATTGCTTTATGTAGTACATATTCGTCAGTACAATCTCTGCATACCTGTATTTATGTTGTTTTGATAGTATGTTTGAAGATTCGACTTTCTGGCTTTGTGTGACATAAAAGAAATACAGGAATATCACTGAAACTACAATCACTACCGCCATGATATTCAGCATGGATTGCTGGCCTTTTTTGCGGTGTTTCTTAACCTGAGAGGGTTTGTGTGCGAAATATGTATAACTCTGCATCTTAATCACTTACACTTATTTTTTTCTTCTTGTGATCATATTTTAAAATGAGATAGTGCATCCCTGTGTCTATTGGTTTGAATTTAATGTTGCTGAAACTTAAAGTCTTGCAAAAATCATTTTCATCTGCTTTTAGGCAAATGCTTTTTTTACCTCCTTCTTCTTTCAATAATACAGGATAATCAAGCCTTACTGTAATCGTGGTGGTTATATCTTTTTTCGTTTCTGACCCTATCTTATATACTGTTTCAACGCGTCCGACGATGGATTCAAGGTCACCCTGCCTTGTGTTCAGGTTAAGTTCTCCGGGATTTACTGTGCCATCTTCATATTTTATTGCAACCGGCATAGTAATTCCATATTCATACTTTAGTGCTTTTCCTTCAGAACCTTCTGACTCTCCAAAGCGCCATGTTTTACCTGTTCTCGAATCTATATCTTTTACTGTAGCGTCCCAGCCCAATTTTCCGTCTCTCATACATGGAGGCTCGTGATTAATGAAGTCACTATTGAGTTTTTCGAGCTTGGAGGCGCTTACAAGATAGGGATAGCTCGTTGAGTCATCAGAAATGCATTTTAATGCTCTCTCAAACATGGGGCCTGCCTTTGACTTAAAATTGTATTCTTCTGCTTCCTGTGAGATAGACACATTTACCTGCAGGGTTTTTATCACAAACAATGCAAATATGCTTATGAGTATGATCAGCATGATGGGCTGCGTGAAGATGTTTATTTGCGCCTTCTTCTGTTGTCTTTTAATCATCAATCTCACAATCCTTGCATGCAGGGTCGCATTTGCCAAAGAGCATGCATCCTTTGTCGCAAGTATCATCGTTGAGATTGCATGTGCTGGAGCACGTTTCGCCCTTTACCTCGATGATACCGCGGGTTTTGCGTATACATATTGTATTGGAATTTTCTATATCTGCATTGTTGATATTTTCCGGCACCAGAATATGTACCGGCTGTCTTGATGAGTATTTTATAGAGAGTATCCTGTCTTTGATTGCCAGCTTGTATGATTTGACTGGCGGATGATAAGAATACTCGACTATGTCTTGGGCGGATAAGTGGACTGAATTTATTTTTGCTTTCAGGTCATTTGCAAATCCTTCTTCGGATGCACTGAAGACGTTGTCTGCCTGGTATATGGCGAGTTTGTAGAATGATACGAAAAACAATGCAGAGGCAATTATACCCCCGATTAGGAGAATTGATTCCACAGTTACAGAGATTCCCTTTCTGGACTTAAGCATAATCTATTAATGTCTGTTTGGGAATATAAAGGTTTAGAACTCCGCTCATCCATTCACGGGCATTGCTAAATAATACATTTCAACTACCAATGTCGCTTCAGCAAAGATGACGCGTTTTCAGTAGCAGTTGATTTTTGCCAAAGCAACACTGTGCAGCATATGAACGATGTTCTTTTGTGTATTTTGTTTTGAGGTCTTAGCCAATGCCTGAACACGACCGGAAAATTCAGGTAAATAAGGAAGGCGGAGTTAAAGTTAACCTGGTACTGTGAACTGGTACAGCCCACCCATTATTCCTGACGCAGTTTCTATGACCTTGTCGTCTTTGTCAAGTAAGGCAGCGTAAACGTGGTATGTTCCTGCTTTTGTTACCGTGTAAGAGCCGGCATCCGCCCAGATAATATCCAATGCAAGGTCTCCTCCTGCAGGTATGGTTCTCATTGTTCCCGTTGCAGCATTATTGACCACTACTTTATCTTCAGGACCGGCAACCTCTGAGATTTTCATAACGAGATAACCATCGATGTCTATTGTGCCTGTATTTCTAATCACTGATTCTGGTTTTATCTTTGACGAATGTTCTGCGGCTTCATAACTGGTCAAGCCGGCTTTGTTGATGGCTTTCACGATCACGTAATCATAGTCCTGGGGGTCTAATTTACCACTATATGCCTGCACATCTTTTGGCTCGATAGATACATCCGCGAACCAAACGGGGGGTTCTGTGGGCGTTTCATCTAGAAGATAAGCCGTCATAAACCCAACATCAATTGTTTGCTTCCCGGGTACGATACGCGCAACACTGCTACTGCTAGAATCCTGTAGTTTAAATTCTCCTTCAAATTCTGATGAATCAACACGTTCCCATAGGTAGAAGGCGTAGGATACGCTATGTATTACAGCCACAGGCATTTTACCCGATAGCCTTCCATTCATGCTTAGTCTGACTAATCCAGAATAAGAATGCGGGACATATACGTCCACCAATCCGTGAGATTCATACAGACTACGCTTACTAGTACTATCTGTATCGGTTACATCTATTCTTTGATTCGTGATAATATCTAATGCCGCCCCTTTTTTTAATTCACCTGAATAAACATCTGTTTCATCAAGGATTCTGTCTTTACTCAAATAAACCTCGCATTTCTCTATTCCGGATAAGCTGTCTGTTGCTCTCGCAGTTACCATTATCATGCCTCTATCAATTGGGTCACCCGTTACATAGTGTATCTGTGGAGGGGTTGTGTCTAGTGTGTATTCTCCTGCTTTCTGCTCAAAACCCTGATAGGCTTCTTTGACATAAGGCAGATGTTTTATCTTTTCTGTTTCTTCAGCAGAAAGGTCATATACAATCCCATAGAAATCATTCATGTATTTAGCCAATTGTGGCTTTTTTATTTCCGCAAAGATATTTTGTTCTCTTTCCCGGATTTTTTCTTTCAGTTCCTGTGAATATGTCTTAATTTTTCCA
>CBDUVR010000059.1:0-7760 GCA_965370705.1 uncultured archaeon
AGAGTCTTGGCGCAAATGTTAGTCTGATGGCATCGATGTTTATATATTCATTTTCATCTATATTCGGTTCTATTTTAGTGCTTCCCGGAGGTCTGGGCGCTGCTGAAGGTAGCTTTGTTGCTCTATTGTTATTGTCTTCGGTTCCGAAAAATGTAGCATTAGTAGCAACAATTGTAATTAGAATTGCTACGCTATGGTTTGGTGTAATAATCGGGCTGATTAGCTTATTTCTATTTAGTAGATTACTAAGGAATGATGCATCCCGCTGATTTGTAGTACACGCCAAAATTATTTACAGATAATACAATTCTATTTGATAAACACAGTACAAAAGGGGGGTGATGAGACATTTTGTTAGATGACTTGGGATACCTGATTCGCAAGGAAAAGAACAAGCATATTTATCAGCGCTTTCTTTTTCTCTTTTTTTTGGGTTTCCTTTTTTGTGTTTCTTTTTTTTCATGGTTATTTGTGGCGTTATTTTTTTTGAGTATGATGCTACCCAAGAGCAAATATCCAAGGAGGCTCAGGATGAATCCTATAATGTCTTGATGTGTGTTTCCAATTTTTAAGTAAGTATCACCGCCGCTTTTTGTGAGCATGAAGCCGAAGTAGCTTTGTTTTATGTCCTGGTTTGATTTCCAGTTTGGGAAGTAGGTGTCTTTTATGAGTGTTATACCGTTGGTGTTGAAGTGCCATTCGTTTTTTTCGTGCCTGTATGTTATGGGAATTTCAGGGGTTGTTATGCTTTTCAGGATGTTGTTGAGTTCGTCTTTGTTGTTTGGGTATTTGTTGTACCTGTGGAAGTTTTGGTGGTTTATGTTTTGGTCGCTTCCGAAGTATATTACTGTGTTGTTGTTTTTCAGGTATGAGTTAATTTCTTCTTTTGTTGATGTACGCCGGATTATTATGTTTTTGTATGTTTCTTTTGGGTATTCGAATTCCAGGGATGTAAAGTGGATATTTTCGCCGTTTGGTGTTCTTTTGATGTCTCTTATTGCTTTGTCTCTCTGGGTCAGCATTAGGTCAAGGTCACTTGCGGATGCACCATGAGTTATCTTGTTTGATTCGCTGCTGGTTGGGTTTTCTGTGAGTATTTCTGTTAGTTCTATTTTGCTTACAAGGGTGCTTTTTGGGATTGTCTGGAATGCGATACATTGGGATTCTATTTCTGTTTTTAGTCTGCTTTCGTTTTTTAGGGTATTGTATGCGTTTTTTCCGCCCGGGTTGCATGTGTTGTATATTAGTAACTTTACGCCGCTGTTTTTGAATATGTTATAGGCGTAATTTGGGTTTTTTTCGATGAGGAAGTCCATGCTTGCTTCGCTTATTGGCACGATTCTTTTTTCGTATGCCTGGTGTGTTGTATGCGCCTCAAACCCGTAGCCTGCGAATGCCGATACGTCTGTGTATTTTGTGATTGCAGGTATGATGCCTGGCCCGAATATGCCAAATATTGCGAAACGGCCTCCTTTGCCGTAGTGATCTATTGCTGTGTGCATGTCATGGAAGTTTTCTTTTGATACGATTCCTTTTTCTGTGAGGAACCTGTCTGCCATGTTGTGGGAGAACATGATTACCGGGACCATCATGACTGTGAATATAAGGAGAGATGCAAGGGCTAGTTTGGTGCTTCTCTTTTTGATTATGTTAATGAATAGTGCTATGTTTATACTGAAGAGGATTACAAATGGATAGTATTGGTAGACACGGCAGTATATTATCTCGTATTTTGGAATGATGCCGCGCAGGAATGTGAGTTGTAGGAGCAGGAAGGAGAGCAGCAGGAAGGAAAGGAGTGGTAGGATATAGTTTTTGTTTTTTTTCCGGAGGCTGTAGAAAAGGACAATGAGACCGCAGATGATGCCTGCGTAGAAGTATTGCGGTGAGAGGGTCATGAATACCTGACTGTTGTATTCGATGTTGTTTGGGTCTGTGGGGTATGCAATTTCGTTTAGGAAGCTGTCTATGTTTTCGTGGGGTTTGTTGAATCCACCTTCCTGGTATTTGAAGGCGAAGTTGTTTAGGTTGCTTATGAAGGGTACGAACCAGATGCTGCTTAGAAGTATGGCGAGTGTTGTGCCGATGATGAGGTGTTTGAATATGTTGTATGTGTTTTTGTTGATGATTGAGTGTATTGTTATGTATATCGCGAGTGGAAGGATCAGTATATATGCTATGAAGTAGTAGTTCATGATCCATGCGAATAGTGATATTGCGAATACTAATGTGTTTTTTTTGTCTGGTTTCCCGAGCAGGTCTGTTAGTGAATAGAGAAATATTATGAGGAATGTGAAGTCCAGTGTTGATTTAAGTACGTCGTTTACGCGTATAAGACCCGGGAGACATGCACTAAGGAATGCAATTATTAGTGATGTTGTTTTGTCTATTTTTAGCCTGGTCAGGTAAAAGTAGAGAAATAGTGCGAAGATGAATGTGTATGCGAATATGTTTCGGTTTTGCATTTTCCAGACTTCTGTGTTGAGGCTCTGGGATGAGAGTATGAGGTAGGATAGCGGGGGGTAGGAGTATAGCATGTGCATGCCGCCGAACCAGTTTTCTGACCATTTCGGTATTTGGCCCTGTTCGAGGATGCCTTGTGTGATGATTTCTGTCTCGTGTACATAACGTGCACCGAGTGTTAGAGGAACACCGTATTTTGGGTTTTCTGACGCGAAGGGGCTGAAGACATAGTAGAATGTAGAGAATAGGAATATTGTGAGGATAAGTGTGTTGAATTGTCTCCCTTTTGTGGGTATTGTGATTTTTGCGTTTGAGAGGTAGTTTTTTATTTCTGCTGCGTTTTCTTTCAGGTATAGCGCTGCAAGTGCGAAGGGTATTATGTAGAAGTAAGCATGCGGTATGCTGAGTCCGATTCGCGAGAGCATGAAGTATGGCCAATGGAATATTAGTAATGTGAATGGTATTGCGTATATGAGGCATTTTTCGCCTGAGTATTTTAGTTTTTTCAGGATGCAGAACCCGGGAATGAATGTAAAATAAATGAGCCACAGGAAATTTATTTTTAGTGTGAGGAGAAGGAAAAGGGCGGAGAGTATGAGAAGCTGCATGTTTTAGTTTTGTTGGTTTAATTTTTTATATCCATTGTGTGCCGTATCTTGAGTTTTTCAGAATGTTTTCTTTGTAGATTCTGCCTTCTTTCAGGTACCAGTAGTCGCGCAGTATTTTTACGCCGAGGCGGCCAGGATTCCAGAAGTAGTTGTAGACTATGTTTTTCAGGGGGGATTTTAGGAGGGGAAGCATGCCTTTTTCATAGTAGCCCTGCGGCATGGCGGGTTCGAAGTCTGTTGCCAGTTCTTTTGGTTTTGGGCCGATTATTTTCGGGTTCATTTTGCCGATGTCTAGTTTTTGGGCGGCTTTTATGTAGCCTATTTCTTTTGGGTTTATTTTCATTATCCTGCAGGCAGTGCTGTCTATGCCTACGAGGTTGTCTGACGCAAGGATAAGGTCCATTATTTTTGATTTGCCGTTTGCCGGGCCGTTTCCTTCCATTGCTATTGTGGCGTCCATGACTGCGAAGTTGGGTTTGACTGATGCGTTTATGCCGGCGATTACGTCGTCGAGGTGAAGATGGTAGGTTATTCGTTTGCCGAACGTGATGCCGAACTGGTTCTTGAGTGAGCCTGTGAAGGTTGTTACGGAGTGGGTTTTCATGAGGGGGAGTGTGATGAGGTTCGGGATGTCTTTTGCAAATTTCGATAGTGTGACTTTGAAGGGGACGTTTTTCATTTTTACATGTGTGAATTCTTTTTTCGAGAGGTCGATGAGATCTACGTTGTATTCTTTTGCGACGCGGTCCCATTTGTTTATACGGCATCCGGTTTTCCATGACTGGAATGCGGCTGCGAGGCCTTCGCCGGCGTATATTTTGCCTACGTGGTCCTGTATCGTGTCTATTACTGCGCCAAGCACCCACGGTGATGTGCACATGCCTGGCAGGAGGAAGTCTGCCCAGCACATGTTTACTTTGAGGAGTGTGTCTTCGCCTTTGTGGATGTGCTTTTTCCATCCTGCCTGCGTCATTGCTTTTTTTACTGATTTATATACCTGTTTTTTTGTGTCGTGTTTTTTGGTTTCTGGTTCAACTTTTGTTATGCTCACTGTCAATTAAATCACCTGTTTTTGTGCCTGATTCTATGGCGGAGCCCATGTTGCGGATTTTGGGGTATATTGTTGAGATTCCTGTGAGGTAGAGGTTGCGGATTGGGGTTTTGTAGTTCGGGCAGTAATCTTTGTATTCGATTTCGTATACGGGTTTTGAGTATTTCATTTTTGCGATGTTGTGCCATAGGATGTGTTTGTCGATGTCTGGGTATATTTTTTTTAGTTCGGATGTGTAGGTTTTCAGGATTTGGCTGTCTGTTTGTTTCCATAGTTTGTCGCTTGTGTCGAGGTAGGTGAAGACATATAGCATGGAGCTTGCGTTTTTGAGGTAGGGGTTTAGTTTTGTGTGGTCAAGTATGCCACCGAAGGTGAAGTTGCCGTCGATGAAGTTGGTCCAGTAGTATTTGTTGTATGATTTGTCGAGACCGATGGATGCGCAAATGGTTGATTTGTAGCGGATTTTTTTAAGCCGGGTTTCGTAGGTTTTTTGGAGTTTTGTTAGTTTCAGGAGGATCGGGGGGGCGGCTGTGAAGAGGTATATGTCTGATTTTGTTTTTTTTGTTTTGTTGTTGTGGGCGTATTCAAGTTCTGTGATTTTGTTTGTTTTCCTGTTGTGTCTGAGTTTTGTTACGTTTGCGCTTGTGATTATTGTGCCGCCGCCGGATTCGATTTCTGTTTTTAGTTTTTCTATCAGGGTGTCTATGCCGCCTTTGAGATAGCCGAAGGGTCCGCTTGATTCGCGCATTTTCAGGCGGGTGCCTACCCAACTTGCAGCGATTTTTTTTGAGTCTTTGGTGAATTTTATTTTGAGGAGCGGGGCGAACATCTTGTCGAGGATTTCTGCGTTTGTTTTTTCTTTGATCCATTTTTCTGCGCTGATTTGGTCTTCTTTTTGCCAGTTTGTTTTTAGCATGATTTTTGCTGCGAAGTATGCGAATTTTACGCGGCTTTTGGGTGACAGGGGGGTGAAGAAGAGAAGGTCCCACGGCTCGCTCAGTGTGTGGATTTTTTTGTTGTAATAAAAACCCATTTTGACTTTTTTGTTGAAGAGCTTGTGTTCGAGGTTGAGGTCTTTTATGAGTGTGCGCGTGATTTTGTCGGTTTTCATGATGTGATGGTAGCAGAGTGGGATTTTTTCTGTGTTGATTTCGAAGCTGGATGCGAGGCCGCCTAATGTGTTTTCTTTTTCGAGGACTGCTACTGTGTGGCCTTTTTTTGAGAGGGTGTAACCTGCGCTTAGGCCGGATAGTCCTGCGCCGATTATTGTTATTTTCATAGGTTTTTATTTTTGTGAGTAATTTTTTTAATGTATAGTTTTATGAGGATTTTTATGTTTCCGAATAGATCTTTTGTGCTGTATTTTGGCGTGCCTGCTCGCCTTTTGTTGAATCTAATGGGTATTTCTTTTATTTTGCTGTTTTTGTCTGTGAGGGCGAAGAGGAGGGCTACCTGGAATGAGAAGTCGTCTGGAAGTGTTTCGAGGCTGATTTTGTCAATGGCGCTTTTTTTGTAGAGGCGGTAGCCGCTTGTGATGTCTTTTGTGTCGCAGTTCATGAGTGTTTTATATAGTATGGAGCCGATCATCGGGAATATTTTTCTTGTCAGGGAATCGTTTCGTTCGCCGCCTGCGATTGCTCTTGAGCCGATTACTGCATCGTGGCTGTTGTCTAGTGCTTTTATGAAGTTGGGTATTTCTTTTGGGTCGTGGGAGAAGTCAGCGTCTATTTCCATTAGTATTGTGCCTTTTGCTTTTTTGAAGCCGTATTTGTAGGCGCTTCCGAGCCCCTGTTTTTCTGGCCGGGTGTAGAGGCGGAGGGTTGTGTTTTTTGCCTGTTTTATTATTTTTTTAACGGTATCAGATGTGCCGTCAGGTGAGTTGTCGTCTATTATTATGATTTCGTATTTTGTTTTGGTCTTTTGCATGGTTTTCCGGATTTCTTTTATGAATGGCTCTATGTTTTCGCGTTCGTTGTAGGTTGGGATGATTATTGATAGCATTGTTTTCACGTTAGTTTGTTTTTGTTGTCTTTTGGTGTGTGGTGTTTATCTCATGCAAATTTATGTTTTTATAGGTGATGTATGAGAGGAATCCAAGTGTACCGAATTTGAGCCAGATGATTGCACGGTATGTTACTGCAATAAGGCTTCCTGTTGCAAGAGGTATGCCTGTTAGTGTCAGGAGGTATGCGTATATTATCTCGCGGACCCCTATGCCGCCGGGTAAGAATGCCGGGATTGATGCGAGCCATGAGAAGCAGACTATGGCAAGTATTTGGGGGTAAGTTATTGTGTATCCGAGTGATTGGATTATTTGCTTATGGGCGATTGCTTCTAAGAGCCAGCATGATGCTGTTATGATTGCGATTGTAAGGATGTTTTTTTTGTTGAGGTCGCGCCAGTGGAGTTCGCCTTTTTTTATGTTTTTTTTGCCTTTTGTGAGGATGCGCAGTGCAGTGTTTAGTATTTTTTCAAGGTATTTTGGTTTTAGTAAGGTGGTGTAGATTATAGTGAGGACGGCTATGGCTATCGCGATGTTCAGGTGGTATTTTGATAGGTTTAGCGGGAGCGTATAGAGTATAAGGATACTTCCAAGTGCCAGAGCGGATATGTCTGAGATTCGTTCGGTTATCGGTATTAGTAGTGATTTTGTTTTTGTTTTGTATGATTTGTAGGAGAGATATGCCTTTGTTATGTCGCCGGTGCCCTGGGGGGCTATCTCGTTTAGAAGCTGGCCAATGTAGTATATTTTGGCTGAGTGGATGAATGTGTTTTTTTTTGTGAATATGTGTGTGATGTAGGACCAGCGGTATGCGCGGATTATTGTCTGGATGATGAGTGCGAGGATTGCGGCTGCAAGGAGGGTTTTGTCTGCTGTGTAGAGGGCGGTCGCGTCTATGTTTATTTTGTAGAGGAATATGGAAAGGATGATTATCCCGAGCCAGAGGCGTGGGTTTTTTAGTGTCTTTTTGAGAAGTCTCATTGTATATCACATTTTATAGTGTTTTGTGATGTGTCTTAGCGTACTAGTATCTGCTGAAGCTTATACCGTGGCTGAAGAGTGATGTTTTTTTGAGTGCGATTGTCACGGGTTCGTCATATGAGTAGCATTTGCTGTTTATGCAGTAGCGGTCGTTTTCTGTGATTATTGTGCCGCGTTTTTGCTCGTAGCCGACTTTGAAGATGTAGTAGTGATGTGTTGTGCCTGGTGCGAGAATGATTTTTGTGCCGTCCGGGCGTGAGCGGTATGGGCGGGGGATTACAGAGGGCTCTGTCTGTATTCTTACCCCGTTCAGTGGGTTGTTGTCTTGGTCTTTGAATTTTATTTCAATTATTTTTGCATCTTTGATTGCTGTTTTCATGAGGCTGTCGAGTGCTGTGTGGTTTACTTTATATATGAGTACGTGCATGTTTTTGTAGATGTCTTTTTCTTTGTCTTTTATGCCTTCGTCGGGTATGCCAACGCATGATTCTCTTGTTTCGAGGTGGAAGAGGGGTTCGTCCAGTTTGTCTTTTTTGTTGTCGAAGATGATGTAGTAGTCGGGACGGTAGAGGATTGAGTTCATAGGGGCGTATTTGTCCAGTGGAGGGGGGCCTGACCATTCGTAGAAGCCGTCCATGTATGCGTTGAATCGCGC
>CBDUVR010000060.1:0-7663 GCA_965370705.1 uncultured archaeon
ACCCTCACTTGGCAGTTTTACCTTGTATTCTGCCGCGAAAATATCATCTCTGTTTTTGCCGGCGCTGTAATAAACATCAATCTTGTCATGGCTTTTGCATATCATTTAACAAGGCATCCTCAAGTTCCTTTTCTGTATGATTATTCTCAAGAGTTATAAAGTCCCAGTTATAGGTTTCCTTAAAGACATCTTCTGGACCTGTCCGCTTTAACATTTCTGCCATAACTTAAACCTCAGATATATTTGCTCAGCTGACCTGTGTAAGCGTTCAACTCATGGCTATGATCTTCCATCCTACCTGCCTCTCTTCCTCTTAAAAAAAGTCAACCCTTCCTTAACAAATGCTAAAAATTGCTTTTTGATTAATATAAAGATATATATTGCCACTATGTGGAGAATAACCGTAGATAGCGCCCTTTTTGACTGTTTTGCTTTAGAATTCGGTTTAGTCGATGTTCGGGTAATGGATGAGTGTCCTGCGATTGAATAGAATCAGAACACTGGAAGTGTGCCATTTCTGAATACCGGGGGATGGCGGTTATCGTACTGTTACTGATTTTGCCAGGTTCCTCGGTTTGTCCGGGTTGCAGTTGCGCAATACTGCCAGTTTGTATGCGAGTATCTGGATGGGTATGATGTGCGTGATAGGGTCAGAGTAACCTCCTTCTGGAACTTTTATGAAATAGTCGAATATCTCGTTGTTTTTGGGGCCTACGCCGACAATGAATGCGCCGCGGGCCTTGACTTCCATGATGTTGCCAAGCATCCCGTTCCCGTTGGCTTCTGCCAGGAATGCAATTACGGGGGTGCCGGGCTCAATAAGTGCAATTGTGCCGTGCTTGAGCTCTCCTCCTGCGAAACCTTCTGCGTGGATGTAGGATACTTCTTTTATCTTCAGTGCAGCCTCGAGCGCTGTCGGGTATTGCAGGTCCCTCCCTATGGTGAAGATGTGCTTCTTGTCTTTCAGGAGTTCTGCGAGGCCTTTGATGTAGTCCCTTGTGCTTCTTGAGGTCAGGTTGAAGGCAAGGTTCCATGCTTTTTCAAGTACTTTTTTACCTTCTTCGTACATTCCGGCGCATGTGTATGCCAACATGGTCAAAATCGCAATCTGTGCAGTGTATGTTTTTGTCGAGAGCACGCAGATTTCTGAGCCTGAGTTCATGTGGAGCGTGTGGTCTGAGCATCTCATAAGGCTTGAGCCCATTACATTGACTATGGAGAGTATTTTGCTGCCTTTTTCTTTGGCAGTCTTTACAGCGTCAAGTACGTCTGCAGTCTCGCCTGATTGGGATACTGCGATGACCAAGGTTCTGTCAGTCAGAAAGTCCCTGTAGCTGCTGAATTCAGAGCCAAGGACTACGTTGATGTGCATTTTTGCTACTTTTGAGAATATGTAGCTTGCTGACAGGCACGCGTGGTAGGATGAGCCGCATGCTACAAAGAAGACCCCTTGCGCGTTTTTGATGTGTTCTGCAATGAGGTCTATTTTTTGTGGATCCTGTTGTATCGCCCTCTTTATTGTCTCTGTCTGTTCTGTAATCTCTTTTAGCATGAAATGTGAAAATTCACCTTTTTTTGATTTCTCAATGTCCCATTCGATGCTGTCGACTTCGCGGCAGACTGGTTTTCCGTTGTCGAGGTTATAGACATAGATGTTTTCATTGATGAGCGCGATGTCATTGTCGTAAAGGTACATTACTTTTTTTGTGTGCTCCAAAAATGCAGGTATGTCGGAGGCGGCAAAGAACTCGTCTTTCCCGATTCCGAGGACAAGAGGCGAGCCTCTTCTTGCGGCAATCATGGCATTGTCTTCTGTGTTGATGGCGACAATGGCAAAGCTACCTTCTATCCTGAGGAGGGCGCTCTTTGCGGCGTCCACGAAATCCTGCCCCTGCTTTACGTATTCTCCTATGAGGTGCGGTATCACTTCTGTGTCTGTCTCACTTGCAAACTTGTGACCCCTGCTTTTCAGTTCGTGCCTCAGTTTCTGGAAGTTCTCGATGACGCCGTTATGCACGACTGCTATTTTGTTGTCGCAGCAGGTGTGCGGGTGGGCATTGGCGTCGGATATGCCCCCGTGGGTTGCCCAGCGGGTGTGTCCGATTCCTATTGTGCCGTGGAACCTGCCGAGGTCTGTTTCTGCCTCGTCAACTTTCCCGGTAGATTTTGAAATATGAAGATTGCCTGATGCGCTCGTGCACAGACCCCAGGAGTCGTAGCCCCTGTATGATAGTTTCTTTAGTGATTCAAAGAGGATTCCTGATGCATCTCTCTTTCCTGTGTATCCAATTATTCCGCACATAAGCTACTATATTGGTGTGTCAGTTTTAAATGGTTTGCTGAAAATCAGATGCAAGCACTATAAATTACTTTATAGCAGGTAATACGATTGTTTTATAAAGATTACTATATTATTTATGCTATTGTTATGGGATTTGTAATACCGTTAAAAAACAATTGATAGTGGTGATTTTATGGATGCGAAGATAATCAAGGAAAAAGGCGGCAAGCTGTTCTCGAAAAGAGTCCGGCTTGAGGAGAATCCCGGGAAGCTCAGGGGGCTTTTGAATGACCAGCGCTGGGAAATACTGAAGTTAATCACTGAGCGGCCGATATACCCGGCAGAGATTGCAAAAAGGCTGAAGATGCATGAGCAGAAAGTGTATTATCATATAAGGCAGCTTGAAATCAACGGGATTATAAAGGTTATCAGCAAAGTGGAGAAGAAGGGCGCTCTTGCGAAATTTTATGCCCCGACTTGTTACGGGTTTGCGCTCGATCTCCCCGGCGGCGATGAGAAGCTTGTGGATTTTCCTGTGCCGGGTAAATCAGACAAATTGAGGCAGTTTCTGTACCCGCATGTGAATGGCGGCAGGATGGATTCCATGATCGTTGTCGGGTCCCCGGACCCGCATGGTCCGCACCAAGTGCGCTCGAGGGACGGCCATTATGCAATTGAGCTTGGGCTTTTTCTTGGGCAGTTCGGATCATGTGCAAAGGAATTCAGCGCGCGCCTGGATGTTGATATCAAGGCTGAGGGAAGGACAAACATGAACCTTTTTTTGGTCGGCGGGGTGCTGACGAATGTCATAACGAAGGAACTCAACCCGTATCTGCCTGTCAGGTTCCTGGAAGACAAGTTCCCTTACAGGTCAGTATATTCGCAGAAGACCAATAAGACATATCATGACGACAATATCGGCATAATATCGAAAGTTGTGAATCCTAATAATACGGAGAAGAGTATTATTATTCTTGCGGGTAATACGAACGGGGGAACAAAAGCCGCTATTATCGCGTTTACGAGAGATACGGATAAGATACTTGGGAAGTACAATGGAGAAGACAGCTGGGCGGCGCTCGTGCGCGGGTTCGATATGGACGGGGACGGGAAGATAGATAGCGTTAAGATCCTTGAGTAGGGGGGGTTGCTCAGGATGTCCCGATTACAATAGTGACCTATATATATGCTCTATTTTTGAGGCGGATTTGGAGGTTGATATGGCTGATGACATCTTTTTGCAGTTTCTGGCTAGTCTGCTTCTTAATTTATTGTCGCCAAGAACAAGTGCAATCTTTTTTGAGAGCATCTTTTCGTCATTTTCGCATACATATCCGTTGACGCCGTCTTCAATAAGATCTTTGGCTGCGTTGTGGTCACCATCAATCACAATCGCAGGCACTCCACAGGCGCTTGCTTCTGATACGGCAATCCCGAATCCTTCCCTGGTTGAGGGCGAGACGAACAGCTTTGAGGATTTCATGTAAGACAGGACTTCCTTGTGGGCATTTAGAAATCCAAGGAACTTAATTTTTTTTTCGAGGCTGTATTTTTTTACCAGTGTTTCGAGCCTTTTTTTTTCAGGGCCTTCCCCGATTATCGTGCATGTCGGGGCAGGGTCAATAGTTCTGATTGCCCTTATCAGCATGTCTACATGCTTGTCTTTTATTAGTCTGCCGCAGAAAAGTATGTCGAATTTTTCTTCTGAATGCGGTATATTCGAAAGGTCAGCAGGTATTGTTGGCTGGATGACTGCTATTTTTTCCTGTGTGATATTGAGTTTGTGTATCAGGTCATTTTTTGTCTTTTTGGAGTTGGCAATGATCATGTCAGGCAGCCTGGCAGTTTTCTTTTCAATGAACCAGCCTATACTGCCGTGGCAGGGGCTGAGATATTCGTGCCAGTGGTTGTCCCATACTTCATGCCATGTGATTATCATGGGCTTTTTTTTGAGGATGCAATATAGTTTGACAACAAAATTAGGCAGGTACGGGAATTCATTTGAATCGACAATATCATAGTCATTTTCCAGAAAATGGCGTATCAGATAGAGTGAATATCTGATGGCTTCGCGCGTGGATCTTGTGCCGTTTTTGTTGTATAGTCTTTTGCATTTGCATATTCCATGGTAATGGAGATTATTCCTGACAAAGCCGGGTTCGCCTTTCCACCATTTCATCCCGATTAGGTGGATATCATGACCTCTATCCCGGAGTGATTTTGCGATTTCGTAAGTCCTTTTTTCGGCTCCGCCCTTAACATACGGGTAGATTACGTCAGATACTAGGGCAATTCTAATAATATCACCTTGGAGATTCCCTGGTCATAAAATGAATTTCCTGAGTGTTGTTTTGGTACGTTATTTCGATACTTATCCTCTGGCTGCCTGGGTTCTTCGGGTCGAGAGGTAGTGTGTATTCTTCGATGAATGTCTTATTATCTTTAAGTGTTGTTTTCTTACTTTTGGCAGTCTGGTTGCTGATCAGGAAACGGATGCTGTAGTTTATCTCTTCTTTCTCATGGTTTGCGATCCCATATTTGAAGGTCACAGTGTTTTTTTCAGGCATTCTTGTGTAGTCAAGAAAGTAAAGCTCTGTAAAGCCATCGTCTCTTGTGTTTGTTATGACCAATGCCGAGACTGTGATGATGCCGAGGATGCATGCAATTATGATGCTGTTGTATATGATGTTGTTTTCTGTTTTCACGCAGTAATAAATATGGTGAAATGTTAAAAAGCTTGCGCTAGGATACGTCCTCTATTTTCATCTGCCTCATTATCATGTTTACAACGCTGTTGAATCTCTGTCCGTTTAGTTTGAGGTAGAATTTCGTGTATCTGTCGAAAAACTGGTGTTCGTAAGGTCCTCTCTTCCTGAATATCCATAAATCAAGCCCAAGAAGGTCTTTAATTGAGTTCAAAAACCCGGTTTCAGTTTTTAGGGGAGTCAGATAATAGTCAGGCTCCGGATAATCTTTTTTCATCTCTTTTTTAGTCGTGTATTTATTTTTCTTGTCTTCCTGCAACATGCCGCCAACTACTTCATATCCTATGCCTTTTCTTTTGTAGCTTACTACAATCCCCTTGTATTTTTTATTGATTTCAGGTTCAAGACCGAGCATGTCATCAAGATACTTCTCAAGTTCTTCGCCTCTTGCTTCTTTTTCGAGCAGTTTTACGAGCATTGCGTTGGCTGAGAGAACGTAGCCATTGAAGAAGAAATCTGTATCTTCATACAGTGTGCCTGAAACCAGCTTGTTTACTGCCTTGAGGGTGTCTATCCTTATGAAGGAGTAATACTGCCTTTTCTTATCCAGACCAGCGGAAATTTCTTTTGCTTTCTTGTCCACCCATTCTTTTCTGAGCCACGGGTAGTCAGCAAGAAGACCGTGTTCTGTGTCGAATATAAGATTATCCTGAGCCCACTTGTCGTAAGCGTAGGGTTTTCCGAATTCGCCTGCTGCCACTGCCTGTGCGATGAGCTCTCCGGGGTATGTGTGGATTTCCGGGTTGGTTACAGGCTTGTATATCCACATTGTCCATCCGTTGTAGGATACCTGTGCTGACACATTCCAAAAATGCGTCTTCAGTGATTTTCGTCCCATGCCTGTCGTGCCTTCCCGGTCGGATTTGGCGAATCCGGTTTCTATTAGTTTGTATCTTGCGATTACGGGTTTCAGCCAGTTCCTGAACTGGTCTATTGTGAATTCGCGGCTTTTTTGGAGTGTTTTTATCCTGTCCAGCCTTTGCATGATTGCACTGCGGAATATTCCAAGCCAGTGCTCGTAGAGTGTCCACTTGGATTCAAGCATTTTTTTCTCGACATCAGCCATGTTTGCAAATTTTCCACCTTCGCGTATGTCGTTGAGTGATTCCATTATCAGGAAGTCGTTTACGATGGTCGGCATGATGTTGTTGTTTCTCATGAATGCCAGGGACAGTCTTCCTGCGCCCTGTCCGCCTCCTCCTGCGTGGAAGTCCACCTGGTCCACGAAGATTGTTTTTACTGCAAATGTCGCGGCTCTTTTCTTTTTTGCATCGTCGCTTTCAAGGTCTTTCAGATATTTTTGATATTCCTCGTATTTGCGGATGTCGTGCTCAAGCAGTTCCAGGTCTGCGACAGATTGCGATATTCCGCCAAGGCCCTGCTTTATTTTGTCCTCGTAAGTGGCTTTCTGCCCGAGTATCATCTGGTGATATTCCGGGTTTACGTGGCTGGTTTCTATCCATTCGTCTACTTTTAGCCTCTGCCATGCGTCTTTTCCGACTTCGTATATCATCCCGTAGAACATGCCCTGCGTACCCCCGCCTACAGTGCTGGGGTTGAGGTCGATGCCTCCGTCTTCGAATTTTCCACCCTGGTCCAATGCCTGAACGACGGCACATTTTCCGAGGGTTTTGTCTCCCCAGCGGGTTTTTGAGCCGCTGGCACATACGTGGAACAGGTTTGCATCGCGGAGTATGAAGCTTGGGTCTTTTTCCACATTTTCTTTCTTATCTTCTGCCATAAGTTATTTATTATCTGTCTGTGTATATTAATTTAACGAAACACTTCTGTAATTTCCAAAAGATATAAACTACCTTTGTTATAAAACAGGTATGGATGTAGTTAGTATTATTCCGTTGTATGGGGTTGGCCTCGTACTTGCTGCTGCTGCGATACTTGCATATTTCTCATCGCGGCTAAGGCAGCCACTGATTCCCGCTTATATAATTGCAGGCATAATCATTGGGCCTGAGCTTGCCGGCTTGCTAAATATTCCCGGTTATGCAGGGCTGGTGTCTGACCATACGCTTATCCTGACTCTGTCTGAGCTTGGAATAACTTTTCTCTTGTTTGTCGTGGGCATGGAAATCGACTTGTCGAGGCTGAAAGATGTGGGGCTTGTTGCGACCTTTGGCACGATTGCACAGGTCTTTGCATCGTTTTCACTGGGTGTGTTTGCAGCGGTTTATTTTGGTTATCCGTTTATGGCTGCAATATACCTTGGGTTGATTGTCGCGTTTTCAAGCACGATGGTAGTCATCAAAATATTAGAGGACAAGAATGAGCTTGATACACTGCACGGCAGGATAATGCTTGGCTTTCTTTTGATGCAGGATGTTCTGGTTGTTATGGCTCTTTCTGTTGTCGGCAATATAGATCATTTTAATCCGGAAATTATCTTAGTTGCGCTTTTGAAAGGCATCGGGTTGTTTTCACTTGCGATAGTCTCATCGAGATATGTTCTGCCACCTTTTATCAGGAGCATATCAAAAGATCCGGAAGTTATTTTTTTGTCATCGCTTCTTGTCGCGTTTGTATTTTGCACACTTTCACATTTAGCAGGGTTCTCAATTGCTATCGGCGGTTTTCTTGCAGGTGTCAGTCTTGCGGTTTTTCC
>CBDUVR010000061.1:0-7609 GCA_965370705.1 uncultured archaeon
AGGACATTACAATAATTACAGGAGGTCATAACAATGCCAATAATCGGACTAAACTACAAAAAAATCAGCGCTGAAAGAAAAAGCGCACCAAAACCCAACATGAAAATAAACACAGGCCCTGAAATAACCAGCATAAAAAAATCCCGGCTTGAAGGATTCGACAGCAAGATAGACGTCATGTCAGTAGACTTCAGATTCAGAAGCGAAATCGAGCCGGAAGTCGCCGCCATCGAAATCGAGGGCACAATAGTCTACAAGTCAGGCAAGACAGAAGATATCATAAAATCATGGAACAAAAACAAAACAGTGCCATCCTACGCTCACATTGAGTTGATGAACCACATCTTCAAAAAGACAGGCATACTTGCACTCCAGCTCTCAGACATAATGCAGCTGCCGCCTGTAATCAGCATGCCCAAACTCGAGCCTGTAAAACCCGCGAAAAAGCAGAAAAAATCATAATAATCCCAATCCTGCCTATATCTGCGCTAGCAGACAAAAACCCAGAATCCCCTCAATCAGCGCTTGTGCATGAGATGTACTGACTGTAGCCTTTCACAGGCAAAACATAAACACCTGCGATATTAGACGCATTAGTTTAAAAAAATGCCGACACCGAAAAACAGAAAAACAACGCCAGTATCACAACTGAAGTAATATTTTAGATATGTTTTATGCTTTATTCCCGGGCGAACCAGATAATCTACTTCTTTTCGGCAAGCTTAACAATTGCACCAATAAGCTTTTCCATAGACTTTCTTGACTCAACTCTTTCCTCTTTCATTTCATTGAAAATTAGACCCATATTCTCTGAAATTTTACCATACTTTTGATCAACCACATCAAACCGCGCGACTGTATCCTGATGAAATTCCTTCAGATTAACAGATAAATCATTATGAATTAAATCCAGTTTCCCATGCATCTTATCCTGCTTATCCAGCATTCTCTCCCCGATATTGACTGACTTCTCACCCAATTCTACTGATCTCTCACTCAATTTAACTGACTTCTCACCCAACTCTACTGATCTCTCACCCAAGTTCACAGATTTATATAGAAACGTCCCCGCAACATCCATCCTCTCTCCCAATTCTTCATGCCATTCTCCCCTCTTTATCTCAAAGTATTCAAATTCCCCTATTGGCTCCTCAAACCTCACAACAACCTTTTCAACATCTACAGGATACCTTTTAACATCAATAAGTTCGATAAACTTCTTCAGTACCTCTTCTTTGCCCTCCGCGATAACCTTAACATCATAGGGCTTCAAATTTTCTACAAATCCCACTAGTTTCAGTTTTCTGGCTATCTTTTCAACTACATCCCTATATCCAACTCTCTGAACTTCCCCACTTACAACAATTATTACCCTTCTCATAATTACCACATATATTACATCAATCTTTATAAATTTTCGACATTTTTCCCAATATTATCCATCACCCATAAGTACACGACATTAATTCAATAGTTGCGATCAGCATCACTCAGAACCGGATTTTGCAGGCTTTGTCTTACCTATATTCTCAGACAAGACAACCCTGTTGGTCCTGCCGATCCTCTCCCTCGAAACTATCCCTCTCACCTCAAGTTCAGTCATAATCCTCGAAACCTTCGCCTTGGAAAAATCAGTAGCACGGACAATATCCCTCTGCTTGCATTTATCCCCCTTCAGAAGAATAACATCAATCACCCTGCGCTCATCACCCTTAAGCACAGAAAACACTCTCTTGACACCTGTACCCTTCACAGCCCGTCGCCTGAAATAATACAAAACCATCACTACAGCAAGAATCCCGGCTCCCGCGGCAAGCAGCAACCCATAATCCTGCCCGTCACCGTCACCCGTATCATCAACAGGCTCAACTACATCAGGCAGCTTACCCACAAACTCAAAATAAGAATCAAAAGTATACGTCCTCCCGAGTTCCGGCTTCAAAACATCCCACTCAAGCGAAACCCTCCGACCCATCTCAGTCCCGATAACTGCGCCCTCGGGAAAAAACGGGTCAAAATCCTCTGCAGAAAGAAGCGAAGCCCCTTCAGGCAAAAGAATGGTCAGGGCAAAATTAGCTGTAGGATCCTTGACACCGTAACTATACGAAAACAACTCAGCATCGCCGCTCTTTCTCACAAGACCATAGGAATCAAAACTCATCTCAACAGTATAATTCTCCCTCATCTTGCTATTCGGTGCACACGATATCTGCGCGCCATACGTCTGCTTCTCAACAACGCACTCAAGCTCTCCCAAAATATCGCTCCCGCGGGCATTATCAATACGCGCAAAAACAAGATAATTAATGCGCTCCGTAGTCAACTCGGAAAAAGTCATCTCAACATCAAAGTGAGCAGCATTTTCATCATCAATATCAACCAGAATAGTATGATCCATAATCTGCGAAGCAAATCCCATACCTGAAAATAGCAAAAAAGCAAAAACACTGCCAAAAAAAATCAATATATATCTCATGCACATATACCTCAATCAGTCCCCTTTAATCACCACGCCGCCAATACCGGCCCTCGCAAACTTATGCATCATATCAGCAACAGATACCAAACTGTTTTGCGCGTCCCTCATTGTAATCGTAATCTTCTCCGGAGCCATAACCTCGACAGCAGATGGGGCATAATTAATCACGACATTGACAAGCCCCTCAAAATCACGCGCCATAATCGTAACCTCAGACACCTGCGCAAACAGGGCATTCACACCCCTCTTCTTAAGCCCCTCAGGCGCCTCAATCTTATCAACACCCGCAAACGACTCATCAATAATCTCAACAGAATCAAGAGAACCCATATCCTTGACATGCTTCTTAAGTGAAGATACGCAGACCGCCTTGTCAGCAGCCTGCACCTCGAAAATCATCCATACCTTCATCCACCCTTTTCCAAGCAGCTCACGAACCTTCAAATCATTATCATTCATCATAATACCTCCAGAGCCTTAAGATAACACCACAAAATTTAAATAACTATACACATCCCAAACACAACTGAGAATATATGGACAACACAATTTATATAGTTTATCCACACCGCATCAAAAAGAACATAAATCGTTCCAAAAAGCTCAAAACAGGAATTAAAAGTTCATCACAGCCTCAAAAAACGAAAGAAGAAAAATAAAGCAATAAAAAAACAGGAAACATCCAAATACACGTCAAAAATACACACAATCGAGTCACTACCGATAAGTTTATAAAGATTAACATCCTCAAGAACTACACATTGGTGATAACTATGATATCTAAAACATTGCTAACAATTATACTGGCTGCCGCACTTTGCCTCGCGATCGCACTGCCGCACACAACAGAGGCAGCATCTTACAGCATTTCAGTAAGAGATATAACAATCACCCCGGAAGACCCGGACATTGGAGACACAATAAAAATAAAAGTCCGCTACAGGGTGGAAGGATCTGACCCTGACATCAAGCTATACCTATACGTCGACGACACCCTCGAAAAGACATACATAAAAAGCCACAGTTACGCAGGCACATACGATTACACATTCTACTACGACACAGATGACCTTGAAGACAGGAAACACGAGATAAAAATCAAGGCAAAAGTATATGATGACGGCACATTAGAAGACACAGACACAGTTACAAAGAACATCTATCTCGATGAAGAAGAAGACACAGGCACATATACTATAGATATACAGGACCTGACAATAACACCCGACAGCGCTCATGCAGGAGACACAATCCGGCTCACAGCCAAATTCTACATAAACGCCCCAAGCAGCGCAAAAGTCAAACTATACTTATACATAGACGGGAACGAGGAAAAAGTATACACTGGAAACTACAACCACGGCACACGCTACCATACATTCTCATACCAGACAGATGACCTGGAAAAAGGAATTCACACAGCAAAAATCAAAACCGTACTATACAAAGACTCATGGCTGAAAGACACAGACACCCAAAGCGAAAGCTTCTACCTTGACGAAAAAAGAGGCGCAGACCACGACCTCGACTTCACATCAATCAGCTACAACGTGCCGCTCAACCCCGAAGAAAGAATACCCGTAACAGTCACAGTAAAAAACAGCGGCAATCAGGACGAGGAAAACGTGAAGATAAAGATGATACTTGACTCAAAAACAGTTTACAGCTCACCATTTTACCTCATCCGCGGACACGACCGAACAAAAACAGTCTACATAGACACGCCCCAGAAAAGCGGGAAGTACGAACTCATAATCTTTGCCTACAACCAGGACACACAGCAAAAAAGCATCCAATACATAGAGACGCACGGGTACACACTATCCTTAAAAATCAGCCCGAAAGACGAAGCATTCACAGGCGACTGGATAAAAACAAGCGGCTACGCAAGGCAGAACAGTGCAGGAACAACAAAAAAACTAAACATATACAAGGACGACACATACGAAAAAACCATAATCCCGAATGAAAACGGCGACTACACAGACTACGTGAAATTCGACACCCCCGGATACCACAAAATCTCAGTAGAGCTCGAAAACATAAAAAAAGACAAGATAATACTAATCAGACAAAAAGAAACTCCCGCACAAGACACAGACGATGCTGGCACAACAATAATCGAAACGCAAAACCAGCAATATACAATCATAATAGTAAAAGAAGGCAAAGAAAGAATATATATAGAAAGCCATGACACGGACAGCGAAACCAACCAGAAGCTTGAAACAATCGCAAGCCAGATAAACACAACCAACAGCAAACTGGAAACCATCAACGAAAACATAGCCGAAACCAACCGTAATACAAATACAAACTTCGAAGAAGTAAAAGAAAAGATAGACGAACTCGGTGAAAAGCTCGAAACCGCCAGAGAACAAAACGCAGAAGAAGAAGACTTGTATAAATACGTAGACATAGAGACAAGCAACAAAGAGCTTGTTGTCAGCAACTTCGGAGCAAATCTGGTAACAATAACAATCGCGAACCACCTCGGCTCAAAAAACGTATTCAGCGTAGGCACAGACTTCGACGATAACTGGGTCTTCCTCCCTAATTCAGAAATAATAGAAAACAGAGAAACAAAAGCACTCCAGATATACTTCAACCCCCTAAACGCAAAGGGAGAATACAAAGGAGAAATCACAGTCTACAAAGGAAACGAGACAATCAAAAAAATCCCTCTGACACTATATGTAACAGAACCAGTAACAGAAGAAAAGAAAAAAACTGAAGACAAACATGACACAACTGAGTTCATCGGCCCAAAAACAGCAACAGGAATAATATTTCTTATAGCACTCTTTATCATCGTAAACATACTCCTGTACTACAGAAAAACCCGGTACGACAAAGAAGAAAAAAGACCGCTGGAGCCAACAATAATCCCGGAGCACATCGGACACATGAAAAAAGAAAACGAACGCACTGTCCGGGAAAAAGCAAAAGAAAACAGCATGGCATTACCCGGTATCATCGGCCGCGTAAAAAAGAAAATCCCGATGCCTGCCGCAGCAAGGCCAAAAGGAAAAGGAGTATACCACGTAAGCTGGAATCAGGTAATTATGTAATAATACAGCAAAAATACCACAAAACATCCAAAAATGAATGTTACTACAAAACAGTAAGGTTTAAAAGATTAACTGTCAAATGAATACGTAATCAAAACAAAAATCTATCAAAAAATAGTCAAGTCTAAAATAAAAAAACAAAAACGGTGATGTAATATGAACAAAAAAATAATAGCACTATATACAGTAATGGTACTACTGATGATCGTACCCCAGGCATTAGCAACAGACTACAGTGTCAGCCTGAATCTGGACACAAACTTCGCAAGAATGGGTCCATGTTCCGGAGGTACAATGATCAAAGGAACAATCGAAAACACAGGAGAACTCACAGATACATATACAATATCTCCGCAAGACACATGGATTATAACCACCCCGCAGAAAGTCACGCTAGCTCCTGGCGAAAGTAAAAGCATAGCAATTTTCATGACACCGCCATGCGACACAGAAACCGGAGAATACAATATAGACATCACCGCAGAATCAGGCAACTCCAAAGACACAGAAACACTCACAATAGAGGTTTTACGCGTACACAGCGTAGAACTTAAGACATCAACTCTGAGAACCGGATGCATTGGAGACACAGAAACATTTGATCTTGGCATCTCAAACCTTGGAAAAAGCAGCGAAACATTCATAATCACGTCAACATCAGGAATTCTTGAACAAGACGAAATCGCACTTGAAAGCGGCGAATCAAAAAAAGTCACTCTCAGGATTCCTGTAACCGAAGACAAAAAAATAGTCGACGTCAACGTAAAATCAAAAACATCATACGCCGAGGACCAAAAGACACTCCAGATATTGGGAGTCAACTGCTATTCACAGATTGCCACAATCACTCCTGAATCAAAAACAATGTGCATAAAAGAATCATCCGATTTCACATTAACAATTAAGAACACAGGCACAAAAGAAGACACATATACAATAACTACAGACTTCGGGGAACTAAGTTCAGAGGCACTAACAATTGAAGCCGAAACCGAAAAGAAAGTAAAGCTGACAGTAAGTCCTGAAGACATGGGTCAATACACCGCAAACATCGAAGTGAAATCACCACACGAAACAAACAAACTTTCAGTAACAATCGCAGCCCAGAACTGCAAAGGCGTCGCAGTCATAACAATACCAAAAGAAAAAAGAGTCTGTAAAGGCGACATCGCAGAATACACAGTAACAGTAAAAAACACAGGCAAAACAGAAGACACAATCAGGTTCTCAAGCACAATGGGAGAACTGTCAGAAAAGGAAGCAGCAGTAGAAGCAGGAAATACCAGGGAACTGCAGCTTGCAATACCCACACAGGACCTCGACTACGATACATACACAGTGACAGTCACAGCAGAATCAGATATCAAAGACACATCAGAATCACTGCTTATAATAGAGAACTGCTACTCAGCAACACTCTCAGCAGAACCGGAAATCGTAAAAGTCTGTCCTGGAATTGACGCAGTATTCACATTAACATTAGAAAACACAGGAAAAAACAAAGACACATACAACCTGGAAACAAGTGAGGGAACACTCGGGCAGGATGTTGTGGAACTGGAAAGTCTTGAGACAAAAGACATACTACTCACAGTCCCCACAGACACAGAAGACAAAAGTGTAGTAATAAACATGTTCTCTGACCACTCACAGGACACAAAAACAGTAAACATCTCACCAAAAGATCATGAAAAATGCTACGGGTACACAATCAACGCAAACCCCGAGATAATAGAAGCACAGGAATACAAAGGATACATGTACACACTGACCGTAAAAAATACTGGAGAATACGCATCCAACTTCACCATCTCAACCATAGGCGGACCTGAGTGGGTTTACATCGATCCGACAGCAATAGACATTAAGGAAGACACAGAAGGTCAGTTCTATACATACGTAAGCCCACCGTACGGGACTGAAAGCGGAACACACAACATAGACATTGAAATAAAAAGAGACAACGTGGCTTCAAAAACCATCACACTGAAACTAATACTAGGTAGCAGGATAGAAAGACCACAGGAATTACCGGACGAACCCGAAGAGCCTGAAGAAG
>CBDUVR010000062.1:0-7554 GCA_965370705.1 uncultured archaeon
TTTTTGTGCGCATGAAGTGCTCTATGTATGTCTTGTGGAAGTTTATTTCCTGAAATTTTGCGCGAGCGTTCTTGTCTGCGTCTATCAGGGGATAGGGATAGCCTGGGAATGATATGTCTTTTGATGCGAATGCGAGCTGTTCTATTGCTGCTTGTGCGCTTTCTTTCTGCCTGTCGTAGATTTCGAAGCGAAATGTGTAGTCTGAGTTTTTGTTGAGGCGGACATAGTACATTTCTCCTTTGTGGTCTGGCTGGTCTGATTTTGCTATGGGGTGATACAGCCATGTCTCTTTTTCTCCTTTTGACTCTGCAATTTTCGTGATTGCTGATACGAGGCTTTTCCCGTTGGTTGCGAGGAGTGATGATGTTTTTGATATTCCGCAGAGTATGGCGCCTTTTGATTCTGCTGATTCGTAGGCTGCATTCGAGTACAGGGATTCGTTTGTTATGCCTGTCTGGAGGGAGCCGTCGCGGAGGAGGATGTCGCCTCTGTCCAGCTCATTTTCTATTATGTGCTTTGAGATGTTCCATTCTGCGAATTTTCGTGATATTTCGCCTATTTTCGATATGGGGGTGCGGAATATGCCTGTCGTGATGGTGGGGTCGTATGAGTTGAATATTAGGTCTTTTTCCTGTGGCAGGTATGGTTTGTGGGTTTCTTTTAGGGGGATCAGTTTTGTCTTGTAGTATATTTCGGAGTTGCTTTCATATGACTGGCAGAGTGCGTAGAACTCGAGTGTTTGTGGTATTGTTTTTGGGGTTATTCTTTTGTTGTTTTTGAATATGTTGAAGTAGATGCGCACAAGGTGAATTGAGGTGTCCGGGGATTTGATTATCTCTATGTTGCCACCGTCTATGGCTGAGACTTTCAGGCTGCGGTCTTTTGGTGTGAATTTTTTGATGTTTTTTTCTGTGAGCAGGTGGGGAGTGTATCGCTTGTCTTTGAAGGCGGGGTAGATTTGGGCGGCTTTTTCGCTGCTGTTTTCTGAAAGGGAGTCTATGAGGTGTTTTATGGCGTTTTGCATATACGCCTTTGGTTTTTTTAGTTTTTTAAATATGATATTTGTAACTTTATAGTAACATTTATAAAACTCACGCAAATACTTATTCTTAAGTGGTGATTGTCATGCATGATATTACGATAAACCAGCTGAAGAGAATGAAAGGGCAGATGGCTAAAAGAGGGAACTGGAAAGAAGTTGAGAGAATCAATAAGATGATCCGGTTCCAGGAAGATAAAGAGCGAAGATGCTTATAATCCCAGCATTTTCTCTGTTTGCTTTATCTTTTTTTGCGCATCATGCCTGTCTTCTATCACTATTCTTATGGCGCTTTCTGTACCTGAGGGACGGATGAGTGTTGTTCCATCAGTGTCTTTGTATTTTATGCCGTCGATTGTTGATGTGATGGTGTAGTGCGGTTTTATGTATGCTGTGATTTGGCGCATTTTTGCTTTTGTGTCTGCGATTGTGTATTTTTTTGCTGCTGTGTGGTATTCTGGTATGGTGTTTATGTATTTTGGTATTTTTTTTGCGTATGCAGCTACCAGGAGGGCGAAGAGGGTGCCTGAGTTGTAGGGGATGAATTCGCGCAGAGCGTAGTGGCCGTTTGGCTCGCCTGCGAGGGCTGCGTTGTTGTCGATGAGGGCTTTGAGGACGAATGGGTCGCCTACTCTTGTGTAGATTATTTTTGACTGTGTTGTTTTTTGGAGGAGTTCTGAGGTGTCGATTGACGCGATTATTGTATCGTGTTTTGCTGTGATTTGTGCGAATATTGCAAATAAGTGGTTTCCTGAGAGCCAGTTGCCGTCCTTGTCGAGGACTGCAAGGCGGTCGCCGTCCAGGTCGTGGGCTATTGCGAGGTCTGCTGAGTGTTTTTTTATCCCGTCTTTCAGGTATGCTATGTTTTTTTGTTCTGAGCAGTCGGGGTGCCTCCTGAAGTTCCCGTCTATGTCGGAATTTATTTTTATTGTTTCTGCGCCTAGTTCTTCAAGGAGCCGGGGGGTTGTGTGCGAGCATGCGCCGTCTCCGGTGTCGATTATTATTTTTGCGTCTATTTTTGGGAAGTATTTTTTGAATGTGGCTTTTGCGTGGGTGAGGTATTTGAGGTATATGGTTTTGTCATGTGTCAGGTGACCAGATTCTTTTTGTTTGTAGTTTTTTGCCATGTATATGTCTTTTATTTTTGCGAGGTCTTCGTTTGTGAAGCTGTTTCCTTCTCTATACATGAATTTGAAGCCGTTGTATTTTGTACCAAGATGGGATGCGGTTACCATGATGCTGCAGGATGAATTTAGTATTTTGCCTGCATATGCTATCATGTCTGTAGGGCCTATACCGATGTCTATCACGTCTGTGCCTGCTTTAAGTATTCCGCTTATTAGCGCGGCTTTTATTTGCGGGGATGATGTGTTGTTGTCGCTGCCCACTACGATTTGGCTGCCGACGAGGGCGGCGATTGATGCGCCTATGTCTTCTGCGAATTGCTCGTTGACGTCGTCGGGGTATTTTCCTCTTATGTCGTAGGATTTGAAGGCAGTTGGGGTTTGCATGGGGGTCACGGTGTATTTTTGTTATATTTACGTATTTTATCAATTTGTTGTGTTTTCATCTGTGATAGTATGTTTTAAGTGTCCTAACTCATCTCACTAGCGTTCGAAGTCTTTCAACTTCGCTGAAACTCATGGGACTTGCGTCCCAAGCTTTTGAGCTAATGCTCAAACTCTCACATTTTTGTGGGTTTTTTTTGAATAAGAGCGTTTTGGTTCCATTCTCCCGATAATCTTTTACTTTCAGATTTGAACCAAAAGGACCTGCTATAACAGAATCTTTATTTCCACTCAGTTCATCCAATCTTCTTATCCCCCATCCACCAGGAATTGTTTCAGTCATCATTCTAAAACCTCCCAATGACCGCCTTTATCCGGACCCGTTCTTTTAATTAATTTTAATTCTTTTAATTTCGATATGTCTCTTTTTATTGTTTTTTCGTTAACATTGCATTCTTTTGCAAGAATAAGAATGGATATTTTCTCATTTCCTCCCATTAACCTTAATATGTTATTCAATCTTTTTTCAGGGACATCTTCAGGGACATCTTCAGGGACATTTTCTACCGGCTTTTCTTTTCGTTTAAATGTTACTAAGAAAAAATCATTTATCTCTTCAAACTTTGTTTCTGGTTCTAATCGTCTAATCTTCTCAATGCCAGTCCCCCATTTTTCAATAAAATCAACGTTGTGAAAAATATCTGCAATCAATGGATTTCTTCTCTCTGAAATAGGTTTACTTAAAATATCTTTAATGCTTAATCCCGCATATAGCTTTCCCGGATTTAAAATTTCTACTTTATTTCTAAAAATTGCAATTTGTACTTCCTGAGGTATTGAATAATCCCTGTGACAAAAAGCATTTATTATTGCTTCTCTAAATGCTTCTTTGTTTATTTCAGGAACGTCAATACGATATAATCCTTCTAGTCTCATCCCAACATTGATGTGCTGTAAAATATAATTTTCTGCATGAGATATCAATTCAAATAGATCTCCGTCAAAATCAGTCATATCTAATGGCGTACTTGCCTTATTTTCTCCTAAAAAGGTTGCGCATCTTAAATTTAATAATCCAAAAAATTGTGATGGATCTTTGCCAAATAAAACTATTGCGGCGTTTGTTAATTCATTATCTCTAATTAATTCTAATTTTTCAAGAACCTCTTTTCTTGATGTATATTTTAAACCGGCATCTTTGACATATGATTTTAATTTATCTTCAGAAACATCTGTCAGAGTAAACTTATTATCTGTTTTAGAATCCCAGAAGAGTTTATCTTTATTGTTTTCAAGTATCAGCTTTTCTAATTCTGATTTAGATAAAGGTCTATCTTCATCTGCTATTCGCTTATAAGTCCTTCCATAAGCAAAGTATGGGACATTTTCTCCTTCAAATTCAATAACTACACAGTTTTTTCCTTCTATGATTTCCTCTTTGATTTCAGGGTAAATTTTGGGTTCTATGTAATCAGATATTGTCTTGGATATATCGCGCAATGTATTTTTCCCGATGGAAACTCCCTTAACAGAACCATTATCTGTTATTCCAAAAAAAAGCTTTCCGCGATTATGTTTGTTAAGTATAGAAACGATTGAAATTACTCCTTTTTTTAACTGTGTTAAAGATTCTTTATATTCGACTGTTTCGGATTCTTTGTTCATTATACTCTAACTCCTCCAGATAGTTTTGCGTCTGTTTTCTGGAAGTATTTTTGTTATATTTATGTATTTTATCAGCTTTATTGTGTTTTTATCTGTGGTAGTATGTTTTAAGTCTCCTAACTCATCTCACTAGCGTTCGAAGTCTTTCAACTTCGTTGAAACTCTCACATTTTTGTGGGTTTTTTTTGGTGCTGTGTGTAAATTGAGGGACAGTCTTTATAAATCATGATTATGTTCAATTCAAAAAGACTTTTACGAAAGACTAGCCTCTGCGTCCTCATCACTATATTTAAATAATAATATTACATAGTAATTAATATGAGGAAGTTATTTTATATAGCAATTATTTTGATATGTATTTTTTTTATTATGGGCTGTGTATTAGAAGATGATTCTATTGAAGAGCCAACTCCAAACAATTTTGAATCAATTTGTGATTTTGATTACCCATTCAAATGTGGAAATGATTGTTTTGCTTGTGAAGAATCAAATCATAAACTGTGTTGTATTTCAGAAGAGGATCAGTGGTGTTGTCCAAAAGATGATGTCTGTGACTATGAAAACAAAGATTGCATATCTGCTATTAATCTAGATAAACAGAATGAGTTAAATAGAGAAAATGAAGATCATTATACTTCTGAACAACTATATCAAGAACAGGAAGATATTGATTTAGGAGAAAGTTTTACCAGAAAATTTAAATGGAATTATGGCGGTGGTGAATGGTATATTTCTTTGCAGTTTTATGATGTCCTTTTTGACATATACACTAATAGAAGTAGGAGCAGAGATTTTGATTTGTTTGCATCAGACCCTTACGATGATGAATTAATTACTTCCATCACAAATAGCCTAACGGAATTAGGAATGAAATATGACTTAAGTAAATCAGAGATACCATATTTAACAGTAGCATTTGTCCAAGCACTAGAATATACTTCTGATGATTTAACAACAGGTTTTGACGAGTACCCCCGATATCCTTATGAAACGTTGTATGAAAATGGAGGGGACTGCGAAGATACAGCTATTTTAACAGCGGCTTTATTACAAGAACTCGGATATGGTGTTGTTCTAATTGAACTTCCAGGCCACATGGCTGTCGGAGTAAAATGTTCAGAAGATACTTCAGGATATTATTATTTAGATAATGGAATCCGCTACTGTTATCTTGAGACAACAAATATTAACTGGGAAGTTGGACAATTACCCGATGAATATATCGGGGAAAAAGCAATATTAAAACAGATTTACAAAAGACCCGTTATGGATATACATTTTAATTCTGATTTTAGTTATAATATATGGCACACTTATGTAAATGTCAGTGTGACAGTCACTAATTTGGGTTCGGATGTGGCTGAAAATACGAAAATATATGTTGCCCTTCAAACAACAAATACAAGTAAAGTGTGGTCTGATTATGAAAGCAAACCTTTACAGATAGATCCCGAAGAGGGATATGAGTATTCTGTAACTAATCTTCATGCACCAACAGGAAAGACTTTTAGAGTATATGTTAGAGCATATGGCAATAATGTTATCTCGGATGAAGTTGTAAGCAATTGGATAACCTGGAAGTAATATACTAGGCTTGTCTTTAATTACGGTTAGCATGGTTTGTTGCTCTATTGTCTTATTGCGGTTAGTATTTCTTTGTGGAGCTGTTTTGTGGATGCGCCTACTACAGGGTATTTTTTGTTGAAGTCGTATTCTGTGTTGTCGAGGGGGTTGCCGTCTAAGTCGGTTAGGATTGCGCCTGATTCTTTTGCTAACAGGTAGGCGGCGCCTAGTTCGTGGGCTTTCTGGCTTCTGTTCATCACGGCGTCTATATGGCCGCTTGAGAGCAGGGCATAATGAAAGGCGGCTGAGCCGTAGTTGTTTATGTTGATTTTTTGCCTGTTTTGGATTAGTTTTTTGAAGATTGTCCAGTTTGTCTTGTAGAAGAAGTCTACTATGTATTTTCCTTTCGGGTCTATTGTTGTCTGTTTTGAGGGGGTGCATGGCGCGCTGTCGAGAGTTGCGCCTTTTCCTTGCTCTGCCAGCCAGATGCTGTTTGTCGTGTGCTCGATTGTGGCTGCGCATATTATGTTTTTGAAGAGGGAGGATTCTGTTGTGTTGAATATCGCTATTGTTGTTGCGTAGGGCATGAGGGTGCGGGCGTGGGCGAAGTTGTTTGAGCCGTCCAAGGGGTCTATGGTTATTAGGTATCTGGGGGTGGATGTTGCGTTTATTGTTGTGCGGCCTTTTTCTTCTGAGATTATTTGTGCGCTTATACCGGATGCTTCCAGGGAGTCTATTGTTGCTTTTTCGATGTTTATGTCTGCCTGTGTGGAGGTGTCGCCTGAATAGCCTTGTTTTTGGTATATTGTGCCAATATCCTCTGATGCTGCTGCGTTATGGGATGCTGTCAGCGCATCCAGCATTATCTGCCTTATGTTTTTTTGCATTAATCCTCACATTTTTGTATGATTTTTTTGGGGTTATAATGTAAATGAGGGAAATTCTTTATAAATGTAAAGAAATGGAATCCACACCCTGTATTATGCAATTTAATGATCCTTAGTATTTAAACTGCCGGGATGCGCATGCGCTATCTATCACAGTCTTTATCTTTTGTGCTTCTTTTCTGATGTCTTTTGCCTGTGTGATTGCAGCGCCTACGATGATTACTGATGCGCCTGCTTTTGCGAACAGTCCTGCTGTTTGGTATGTTATGCCGCCGCCGACTGCGAGTGGAATGTGGATTTTCGTTTTTGCAATGAGGTCAACCAGTTTTAATCCTTTTTTCTGCTGGTCAAGGCCTACGTGCGGGCAGATATAGTCTGGGGCCATTTTCTCTATTCTCTTTGTCCTTGCTGCGCTTATGTTCATTGCGTCTACCATTACTTTTATCCTGTGTTTTTTCCCGGCAGCTATGGCTTCGTGAATTGTGCTTAGATCTGACGCGCCCAAGACAGTGACTACATCAGCGCCGGCAATTGCTGCAAGTTGTGTCTCAAGAGCGCCGGCATCCATTATCTTCATGTCTGCAACTATCTTTTTTTCAGAAAATCTCTTCTTCAGTTCACGAATTGCAGAAACTCCTTCGGATTTTATCAGGGGGGTTCCTGCTTCAATCCAGTCAACATAATTCCTTGCTTTTTTTGCTACAGAGACTGCGGTTTTTATGTCTGTAAAATCCAGTGCAAGTTGCAATATTGCCATTGAATCATCCTCTTTTTAAATCATTGATTATTCAGGGGATTTGGGATTGAACACTATCGTATGCAGTGTGGTCATTTCATCAATGCTGCGCTTTATTCCTTCCCTGCCCATTCCTGACTCTTTATCGCCGCCGAA
>CBDUVR010000063.1:0-7532 GCA_965370705.1 uncultured archaeon
GGGAAATGCAGCAAAAGTGAGCAGGATGTATTGAGGAAGATGAGCGCTGATGAAATCGCAAAGGCCATTCCGTTCGCATTCGGGAAAATGGTTTGAGGTGAAAGCACCGCAAAGAAACAGACAGAGACTCAACTGCTTCGGTGCTGTTTGTCCAAGCAATGGTGAAATAATCCAGATGACCTCAAAAGAATCAAAGACGCCAGCATTTATCCGTTTCCTTAACAAGATAACCAAAAAATATCACAATAAAAAGGTCATATTATATCTTGACAATCTTCCAGTTCATAAGGCAGGAAAAGTCAATGAATTCATTAGCAAGCACCCGAATATTAAGCTTGAATTCATGCCACCATATTCCCCCGATCTGAATCCACAGGAACAGTGGTGGAATTATGAACGCAAGAAATTATTGAACAATCGTAATTTCTCATCTACGCATCAGTTGGCCACGTCAATGAGTTGGTTCACAAAACAGACTTCGCCAGAGTAGGTTATGAGTATTTGCAGTCTTGAACCATTAGAATGATTGATGTAGAAAAGTCGCATTACTTTCTTGGTCTGCTATAAGTTGAAATTATTTTACAATATTTTATAAATATGTAAGTTAATATCTTAGTTAAATGAAGACACTGATAGTAATACCTACATATTGGAGACATGAAACTTATGATTTAAACGTGCAGCAATTGCCAGTTTATGATCATCCAACTCCTGTTAATACTAAAGGTACATTTACTAAGGCTCTTGAGAGTCTAAAAATTATTAAGGGTGCTGATTTTGATGTACTTGTTATTGCATCAGCTGTTTCTGTAAAAGCCATGAGAGAAATGTATAAAAAAATAAAAACAGAGCTTAGGCAATATGCAAAAAAGAGTAAGATTAAGATTTATTTATTATCTCATGTTGAGGTAGACAAATTCAAAAAGATCCTAAATAAAGATTATCAACATAAATATGATGTTTTTCTTCAAAAGAAAGGGTATTCTTCAATAAGGAACCTCTCCTTAATAGTTGCACAAATATTAGATGCTGAAATACTAGTATCAATTGATGATGATGAAGTTATAACAGATCCTGATTTTTTATTGAAAGCAAAGGAATTTATTGGAAAAGACTTCAATGGAAAAAGGGTTGATGGAATTGCTGGATACTATACCTATGAGAACAACAGGGTTAAATTAATTGATAATAAATCCAAGTGGCGTTCCAACTGGAATCAGGTTAAACAAATGAACAAAGCTTTTGACCAATTCATTAAGAAAGGTCCCAGATTAAAAGAAGCTCATTGGATGCTCGGGGGCTGTTCTGTCATTCACAGAAATCTTTTTACAAAGGTACCTTTTGATATCAGAGTACCCCGGGGAGAAGATATTGATTATCTGATCAATGCTAAAATGTGGGGGTTTAATATATTATTTGACAGGAAATTATTCATAAAACATGAACCAGTACCTTTTGGGCATCCTTTATGGAAGATGCATAGAACAAATATTTATAGATTTATTTATCAGAGGCAAAAAATTAGACAACAAAGAGCGCATAAAAATATGTTTAAAGTAGAAACCAAGGATTTGACCCCATATACTTCAGCATTTATCGGTAAAACTCTAGATAGAAAGATAGAAAGAAGTTGCAAAATAATGGCAGAGCAATATAAAACTATAGGTGATAACTTTTCTGCAGCACAATGTCTTGAAAATGCTGTACTTGCAAAACCAGAGTACCTACCAAATTACAATGTTTTCGATCAATTATTGCAATTGCAGAGTAAATGGGTGTCTTTTTCTAAAGTGTTTGAGAAAAAGGAAATAAAAAGTGCTCTGAAGAAATGTCTGTTAGTTTTTAATTAATTAGAAATTGCCCTTTTAAGAATAAGAGAGAATTCCAGTTTTCTAATCGTGAAAATTTAATTGCGTATAACGCCTATTATGTTGACTTTTTGTGTGCTTTGTGCGCCATTTTGGGTGAAAAAGCATACCTTTGTCAATATAATAGGCGTTTTGGGTGGTAAAGCGCACTTTTGTCAATTAATACCCTGTTTTGGGTTATAAAGTGCATCTTTGTCAACATGCGCAGACACATCGCTGTTTGCGCTCCCAATATGTTCGCTATTGTCAAATTTATGTAAATTCCATGAGGCTGCGCTGTGTTTTGATGGCTGAAAGGAGCTTGCTTTGTTTCTTGTAGCGCTCAAAGGGCAGTTTTAGCCTTGATTTCATGGATGATAGGGCGCCTTCAAGGGTGTCGAATTTTTCGGGCCTGTTCTGGAATGCGCCTCTTACTGCCTCGCGGATTACCCAGACGCCCATCGGGGTGTCGTACTCAGGGTATACTTCTCTTATTGTTAGGACTGCGGCCTGACTTTTTGTTTTTGAAAGGTATTCGAGGGCAGCCAGCCTCGTGGAGTAATAGGCGCCTGCGACGCTGGATGCGTATGTTTTTCTGCCGTAGTAGTTTTCGTGGTCTGAGTAGAGTACTGGCAAAACTCCGTTTGGGTTCCATACGCTTTTCGGGAACTTGGTCTCTATGACTTCAAGCTGCCATTCTCTCGGTATTACCAGGATTTCAAAATGGTTTCCAAGGTAGGTGTTTTGGAATACAAGGTGGTTGCCTGTTGTGTTGAAGTTTTTTACTTTTTCAATCAGGTTTTTGGATATTGTATCGTCAACTGCGGTGATAGTCCATCTTGTGGGCACTAGTTTCCTGTTTTTTTCAAGCCCAAGAAGGCCAAGGGACATGATTTTTGTGATTGAGTTCTCAGTGATGTTTTTCTTGTACAGGTATTCTATGGCACCTGCAGCTTTCAGGTCTGTATCGCTTACGGTTTTGTCAACCAGACGCGCTATTTTCACGTTACCTGACAGTTTTGCTTTTTTTACTTCAGCAGGGGAGCCGATCGGCGCAAGCCTTGAGTCAAAGGACATGGTGAATCTTGGCTTTTTTTTGAGCCAGAATTCTGCATTGACCTGATTTTTTGCCTGCGCAATTTCCCGGGCAATTTCCAGGAATCTGTTATGCGGTGACTTTATGTCTATTTTGGATCTTACAGCTATCATGCCGGACCTTCTTTGCAGGATGTCAGGAATTTCGAATTTCGTCTTGTACCAGAACCCGGGGCTGTCTCTTGTCCATGAATATTTGTCTTCGTATGAGGGGGTGAGGATGTTCAGGTTTACTTTCGGGTAGTTTGTGCGCCCGACAAAACAGCTCGGTGGGGTTGTGCCTGTGAAATTTTCATCAACATCCTCAATGACTTTTGAAAACTGCTTTACTTTTGAGACTATAGAACAGAATGGCTTGCCGCAAAGATTTCTTCCTTTGCATCTTGTGCAGAGGTTGTGGTCCATGGAGATAGATTGGGAAAATATATTTAAAAGTGGATGGTTGCATTATTCGGGGTCTATGTATGTTCTTTCTTTTATTGTCTTTTTGATTTGAATTATACATTTTTCTACCTAAAACCTTAAAAAATCATGAAAATTTTGGCTAGGTTGAGGCATTTTCAAGCTTTTTTATCGAGGCATATACTTTATATATGATAAAAAATCATGAAAATTTTGGCTAGGTTGAGGCATTTTCAAGCTTTTTTATCGAGGTATATACTTTATATACGGTAAAAAACTGCGCAATAAATGCCAATTAATATAAAGATTCACACAATATAGTAAAAAACCGTAGAATATGCGGTTTTTTCCATATACATAAATCGCCAGACGAACAGGGTTTGAAGCGATTTAGTATACAATGGGGTAATAGATGATTGCTATGATTGAGAACTTTCTTGGCGGAGATAATAGTCTAATAGGAACGATTACATCAATCATATTTTTGCTGTTCATTGTATTTTACCAGAAGATTATGATAATGCAGACACTGTGGAAAGCTGAAAAAGACCTGAAGACACTGGATGAGTACACAAAAAAAGCAGAAGGATATGTGCTGCACAATATTTCAAAAAAGCCGGACAAGAAACTCAAGAATGAGATCAGCAACTTCATGAATTTCTTTATTTCAACGCCTGTAGATGTTGATCCTTACGGCATCCTGAACAAGATAGAGCATGTAATGAATGAGTCTGAAAGGAGGTTCAGCTATTTTGTGGACAGTATAGCACCAAGCCATGGCAAAACTGAAAAAGCTAACCTGAAATTCGGGCTGATTGGGGCACTCGGTGTCTACCAGATATATAAAATCGTAAGGCACCTGATCATAACCATAAAGAAGACCAATAATCTCCAGATGGTGCTTGTGCTGCAGATGTACATGCCGCTACTTTTGAAAATGGCAAAAGGCAATGTCAAGGCGACACATGCATTTATAAAGGGTATCCCAATCGGCGATGCGGTCGGGCCCATGATCGCTGCATCGTTCAAGACCAAAGAAGGCGAGGAGATCGCGAAAGATGTTCTTGTGAGTGAAGAGACAATAGAAGGTAAAACTGTTTTTGTCATGAAAGCAAAGGGTCCCGGGGCATCCCTTGGCAAGCTTGGCAAAGCTGTGGAAGCCCTAAGGGAGCGCGAAGATATCAATCATATAATTACGATTGATGCTGCCGGGAAACTTGAAGGTGAGGTGACAGGTTCCATAGCAGAAGGCGTTGGCGTAATGATGGGCGGCGTAGGCGTTGAGCGCTCGAAGATTGAGGAAGTTGCATTGAAGCATGACCTTCCACTGGATGGTGTTGCGATAAAGATGGGCATTATGGAGGCTTCTGCTCCCCTGCATGAGAAAGTGTTCAAATCACAGGATAAGGCGAGAGATGTTGCGAAGCGGCTGATTAAGGAGACAAAAAGTGAAAAAATACTGCTGCTTGGTGTCGGCAACTCATGCGGCATCGGGAATACAAAGAGTTCTCTTACGGGACTTGAGGGGAAGTTAAAGCCGATATGGAAGAAACAAAAAGAAGAAGAAAAAGAAGAAGAGAAAAAGGAACGCGGCTGGTTCTAGTCTTTGGGCATCAGTGGGCATATATTCTTACAAAATCATTGGTTAGGTGACTACAGCGCTAAATAATGTAGTCACCCATCTTTGCTGGAGAACAACTTATTCATGACCCTGTATTCCTTTATTATGAGCTCTATTGCCGGTCTTAAATTATGGTTATTTTCATATTCCTGCAGAGCATTGTAATATTGTGCCCTGTTCTTCAATTCAATATTGAGCGGAGGAAGACCGTGCTTAAGCAGGATATTATTAAGGAGAAGCCTGCCAACTCTTCCGTTCCCGTCCTGGAACGGATGAATGTTCTCAAACTGGTTGTGAACAACAGCAGCAAGAACTATCGGGGGATATTTCATTTTATTCAGATTATACCAATTTACCAGTTCATCAAGAAGCTTTGTCACATGAGCCGACGGTGCACCCCTGTGAATAATCTTTCCATCTGCATCCACAACTGCAACCTCTATACCTTTTGACCTGAACCTGCCTGCAAAATCTTTTGAGTCCTTAAAGACAATCTTATGTATCTTTATCATCAGATCCTGTGAAATATGCTCCCCTGTTTTTCTAATGTATTGTACTGCTTCTGAAACCCCATATGTTTCAGAGATATCGTACTTTGACTTACCTTTTGGCAGCTTATTCTTTACAAGGAGACTGTCAACTTCAGACGCTGTCAAAGTAGAGCCCTCAATAGCGTTTGTGTCATATGTAAATGATCGTATGTATTTAGTCCAGTCCATTTCTGACAGATGGCTGACCTTTATCTCACACTCTGCCTCAAGCGCCTTAAGTTCAGCCTGCTCTTTAGAAGACAGAACTGTATGAAATGGATCAGATATGATTTCCTCTGCCTTTATTCTTTCCTTTATAGCAACTTGTGCATATTTTCTTTTTTGCGCAAGTTCCTTCTCTGTTAAGTTCAGACCAAGATAAAACCTGAGCTTCCTTACTTTTTTACCGCGCCGCAAAGAATGCGCAAGATAATATTTCTTTTTTTTGCCATCTTTGTCCTGTATTCTTACCTCTATGTGCATAATATAATATTAGGTGACTACATTATTTATATCTGCTCATCTTCTGCGCTCTCACATTGCAGACTGCATTCATTGCACCAGTCTGAACTGCTGTTTTTTGAATTTTAGCTTCATCTTAACTTCCTATTTGGCATGTCTATCGTTTTCCTGACATCAGGAAAATGATTATTTACTTCTTGCCCTGCATTTATACAAGATGTTTTTGCCTTTTCTATAACTTTTACGAAACTTTCCCATTTAGAATAACCTAAAAATCAATACAATATACAAAAATATAGACTATTCCATAAAAAAGCATATAAACCTATTCATCCATTTTAGTACACTATGTCATTAATTGAAGGAATGCTAAAAGAACTAGCAGAGACACAAAGCAGGCATTATAAAGTCATGTTCTTAATCACACTCATAGTCACCATACTTCTTGCTTCAGGACTGACAAAGTTAGAGATACAGACAGACATCAACAAAGAAATGCCCCAGGACCTGCCGGTATTCAAGCTGGCGGACAAGGTATCAGACATATTCGGGGGACAGGACATCATACTCGTGCTCGTCCGCCTTGACCCTGACTCAAACATACAATCAGCACCAAAAGACATACGCGACCCAAAAGTCATCCAGGCCCTGATAGACCTTGAAGATTTACTTGCCGATGAATCTTCAATTGACAGGATTCAGTCAATAGGCACAATATTTAACACAATGGACGGGGTCCCATCCACACTAGATGATGTCAGGACAAACCTTTCAGACATACCTGACTCAGCGATGTTCTTCAACAAAGACTATACAGCAACATTACTGTATGCATATACAAGCGTCGGCACATCAGAAGAAAAAACAAGGGCTGTAACGGACAGCATAAACAATTACATTGAACAGGTATCAAAGCCGCCGGGCATAAAACTGTCTGTAACAGGCATTCTTCCAATGAGGATTGTAATTCTCGACCTTCTTGTGCATGACGCAGGCTTCACAATCGTGGTTGCTGCATTGATAATACTTGGCCTTCTCATAATCATGCAGGGTTCATTCAGCAAAGCCATACTGGTATTCATACCACTTTCCATGGGCCTTATATGGACAATAGGTGCAATGGGCTGGCTCAACATACCCCTTTCAATAGCAACAGTCGGTCTTGGCGCAATGATACTTGGACTCGGTGTCGAGTACGGCGTATTTATCGTGGCAAGATACAATGAAGAAAGAGATAAAGGCATAACACAAAGAGAGTCACTTCTTGCAACAGTCCCGTCAGTCGGTTATGCAATATTTGGCTCAGCCACAACAACAATGGCAGGATTTCTTGCCCTTCTGGCATCCACAATACCTATGATGCAGCATCTTGGATTTGCGCTTGCGCTTGGCATCTTTTTCAGTATGACAGCAGCAGTTGTCGCAAATCCGCCGCTTATACTGATTGGAGAGAAACTCAGCTATAACAGGACCCATAAAAAGCACAGGGAATACACACACAAACTAGAAAAACACAAGGAGAGGGAATGGCGATGAAAAACATACTATCCGGGCAAAAGAAGCCAGTTAAAACAA
>CBDUVR010000064.1:0-7433 GCA_965370705.1 uncultured archaeon
ATAAAGCTTTGCATTAAAGGGATTGGCCGTGTTCAAAAGTTGGTTAAACTTCCCCTATATCCCATATTTATGTTCCAAAAAGGCAGTATATCCAAAATAAGCACCACTTCCGTTTTTGGCCAAATAACATGCAGAGTGATACCAAATATATTTTTGCGCTCAAAAATCCATTTCAACCATGTTTCTTACACAACCAAAGAACGAAAGATTTAAGTATCTATTGTTACAAATATAACGGTATGGTTCAAAAAGTAACAATATTGCCTGTTTTATACCCTTTTTTAAGCAGACCTTTCTCAGGACTGCACCTGGCTGAGATTTCAAGAGAGATTAGACAGCCGCATCCAACAGTGAGGCAGCATTTGAATGATCTGGAAAAAAGAGGAGTCCTGAAAAAGAGTATTAAAGGCAGGCTTACAATTTATTCATTGAATTGGGACAATCCGCTTACGGTTCATTATCTTTCTATATGTGAAAAAAACAAGATGATAGCTGCGTCAGAGAACCGTCTCATCCTGAAAGAGTTTATATTGTTTCTTAACTCAAATCTTAGTGAAGGAAATGCTGCGATAATATTCGGCTCTGCTGTAGGGGATATAAAAAGAGCGAATGATATTGATCTGCTTGTCACAGGCAAATCAGAAATTCAAAAGGAAATTGACATTTTTGCTGAAAAAATTAACCGGAAAATACATGTTGTTAATGTTCCTTCTCTTGGGGGGGTGAGCCCTGCGTTGAAAAATGAAATTCTGAAGAAGCATTTGATAGTACAGGGCACGGATGTGGTTTTAAAATGGCTGATTATGAAAAAATCATGAAAATTTATGATGTAGTCTCTGCATTATTTCCAAGCTTTTTATTGCATCATATACTTATATGCAATAAAAAAGTTGCGCCAGTTGCCACAGCGTAAAGTCATAAAGATTCCTGAAGGTAATGGGTTTAAGGAAGCTAGGCCGCGCTCCCATATCACCTTCAAAAAAGTTAATGAAGTTGAAGATGCCGCGGGAAATTAAATTTCGAAATCTGTTTTTGTCTTGATATCTTTTAAATTGCCATAAACCTTTTTCATTTCTTCTATAAATTCTGCGGCTTTTTCAAAAGAATCTTCTGCTTCATTTTTTACTATGGAAGATGTAACGTCGTATTGTGCAATATGCCTTGCTTTTCTTGCCTGCATGAGCATTTTAATATAATCATAAGGTATGGTGCCAACTCTCTCCATTACTGTCACGAGCATATTGAGAAATTTTTCTTCGACTAATTTGTTTCTCCTGACAAAGAACAGTTCAAAGGCAACGATGGTTGCAAAATGCGTTTCTGTTTTAAATCCTAATTCGCTTAGCAATGCCAAGACAGAATGATACATGGCGTAGTATGATTTTATGATAAGCCAGTCAAATTTATTATACTTTGAAAATAATTCAGATGAATTTCTGATATTTTCATCTGTTAATAACAGGTATTCTATTCTGGCTGAAAGCAGGTTGAACTCAGCTTTGTCCATATGCTCTTCTGACCAATGAGTATATCTGTCGTCTTTTTTAAGAAGCTCTTTTTCTTCCTGTTCTTTTAATCTTTTTACAAGTTCACTTATTTGCATATTGACCATTCCTTTAACATCAGGGGCATTTCGCGAAAGTAATATTCTTCCCCGTAAATTATGATGCTTTGTTCAATTACGGATTGTATGAACTTTTTTCTCTGGCTGACCATGTCTTTTATATCTTTTTTGGATGCATATACCGGGGCAAACCCGTATTTATTGAGAAAATAACCGCCTTCCATCTGGTTTAGCAGGCCATCCAGCTTTTTTGTAATATTGAGGCTAATCTGTTCCATTACTATCAGAATATCTATATCGCTTGTTTTTGTGGCTTTGCCTGCGGCATATGAGCCGAAGAGTATGATGCAGGAGATTTGCGGGTTTTTTAATGCAAATTTGATTAGCAGGCTGAAAGGCTCTTTTAGGCGGGGGTGCCTTTTGTAAAATTCTTCGCATTCCTGTGCGGATATGAGCCCGAATATCTTGTGCACAAGCACATTTTCAAAGTCCGGTTTGTAGTAATTCCCTTCCTTTAAAAGGATCCTGTTTTTTTCAAGGATCTTTATTTTTCGAAAGACAGCTTGGTGCGAAAGGCTGATATTCTTTTCAATGTCTGCCAGACGAAGTGATCTGTGCAGGCTGCTTTTGAATATTTTCAATACAGGCAGGGCATTTGACAGTACAGATTCCCCGGAAGTTGATTTTTTCAACATAGTAGTTGAATTACGCAACTATATATATAAAGGTTGTTATTTTGGGCTAGAAGCCCTGTTATGATGGAAAGTTTGCCCGGAGGGCGCTTCAGTTAATTTCTTAGTTTTCCTGCCTGTAAAAGGCATATGCAATCAAAAATCATCAAGGTCAAAGAGCATTACGCCTGGCTCTTTTATTTTCTCTTTGAATGATTTTGCAAATATTGCAAAATATTCTTTTCGCATGCCATTGTTCCACTGGACATATTGCGCTTTTTCTTTTAGTTCGTTCAGTATCTTTTTTGCGTCTGCGTTCTCTCTCCATTTGCATTCAGAAAAGAGTATTTCTTTTGTTGCCTCGTTCAGGGCTACTATGTCTATCTCAAGCTCTTTTCTTATGTCGCCATCCCTGTAGAAGCCCCACCATCTGCCTATCTTTGAAGCAGGAAATGGCAATAGCCCCCGTATTGTTTCAGCTCTTGCGAGCTTTTCAAACTTTTTGCCCATATACGTATTGAAATTCTTTTCCAGGCTTTCTTCGACATTTCTGGTTTCTCCTATTTCTATGTCTGAGTGATGGGGCTCAAAGAATAGGGAATAGAAATCGAGGAAGTTGTCATCTATAGAGTAAAGCGTCTTTTTGCTCTTTTTTTCTGTTACAGGAATGTCTTTTTTGACTATGCCAAGCATCATGAGTGCCTTCAGGTACCTGTCAAGGTCCGATGCTTTGATTCCTGATTTTGCTGATATTTCAGCTACTTTGGTGCTTCCTGAAGCAATAGCACAGAGGATTGATTTGTAGGTATCAGGTTCCCTGAATTCCTCTTTGAGGAGGAAGTCTGCCTCCTCGTAAAGTTTTCCGTTTTTTGAGAGTATCTGTTCTTTGGCGTTTTGGATTGCTGTCTTTTCAGGATCAAATTTCCCGAGATAGAAAGGCACTCCTCCCAGTATTGCATATGTTTTTATGTTTTCTTCAATGGAGTTTTTGGGAAAGAAGTCTTTGAAATGTTTGAAGTTCATGTGATTGAGTTTTATGTGTCCTGTTTTTCTGCCGTAAAGGGGATTCTTGTATCCCAGCAGGTCTTCCATCATGCTTATGCTTGAGCCGCAGAGTATTAGCATTATGTTTTTGTCTTTCAGTGCTTCATCAATGGCAGCCTGGAAAAGGGACGGCACTGCGTCATCTTTTTCTACGAGATATGAGAATTCATCAAAGACTACAACAAGTTTCTTTTTCGTTTTTGATGCAAGGTATGAAAATATCTCCTGCAGGCTTTCTGTTGCTATCAGGGGCTCTTTTAGAAGTTCTGCGATCTTTTGCCTGAACCGTAAGATGTTCGCGGATGTCCCTGCCTTGCTGCACAGGAGGTATATATGGGGCTTGTTTTGTGCGAATTTTTTTATCAGTTCGGTTTTTCCTATTCTTCTTCTGCCGTAGATGAGAATGAATTCAAAGCTTTTTTGAGCATAGCGGTCTTCCATGAGTGATATCTCTTCTTTTCGGTTTATGAATCGGAACATAATCCTTAGGTTTGTGTTCCTATTTATATAAAGCTTTGCATTAAAGGGATTGGCCGTGTTCAAAAGTTGGTTAAACTTCCCCCGGATATCGTAAGGATTCTTTTCAAATGCTTAAGATTCCGCTACTCTATTGAGTGCAGTGAATCCGACAAGTCGGATTCCTACACACACAATCGTAAACGCTTGAGTATAGCGGCATGCGGAATCTTCGCATGTCAACAACTTTGGCGATATTTATGGGTATGCAAGGCATCATGAAATATAGGATATGTTGGCTGATTTCAAGCTTTCCGGTTGTATGTTGGCTATGCAACCGTAAATGCAGTTCGTCTATTTGACCGGCGGTTGTTGACAAATAGAAAGTTTTATATATCTTGTATGTTATTAACATACATATGACTGCTAAAAACATACAATTCACAAAAATAGAGATCCGGATAGCTAAATATTTATTTAAGCACTATAAAGACAGGTATAATGCCAGGCAATTAGCCGGGGCTCTTGCTATAAATCATGCTCATGCAAATAAGTTATGTAATATATTATCCGATAAGCAGCTTTTGGTTAAGGAAGAGATTGGCAATTCTGTATATTTTTCATATAATTTTGGAGATAATTTTGCTATTAAATTCATTGAATATCTGTTAAGTTTAGAAGAAAAAGAGTTTCCTAAATGGCTGTCTGTCTTATTGCATAGCCTGAAAAGATTCGCACCTTATATAAAATTAGGACTGGTCTTTGGCTCATCTATAAAGAATAAAGATTTCAATGATATTGATGTTTTGCTTGTTTATGACAATAAAGTATCTAATGAGATAAAAAAGATTAAAGAAGAAATAAGAAAATCAGAATTAATAGAAAAACCAATAAGGTATATGGACATAATGGAGAAAGATATATTGTCAAACAAAGAAGATAAGGTTTTTTATAGTATAATGTCTGATAACCTGATATTCCACAACCCGGAGAAATATGTTGAGGTGATTAAATGCCTCAAATAGACAATCATCTTAAATGGTGCCTGAAAGATTCAAGAAGGCTTGCTAAGGAAAAACCGGATTTAGATTTAGCCCAAAGGCACGTTAGGAAATCTGAATATAATTATAGTGTATTGCAGGCTCTTGAGAGATTAAAAATATATGATTGGGCTTTGAATGTTGGATTTTATGCGATTTATCACTGCTTTCTGGCAATATTGGCGAAATACGGGTATGCTTCCCAAAATCAGTCATGTACTATAACAGCACTGCTTAAGCTTATAGAAGATAAAAAGCTTGATCTTGATAAAGATATTGTTTTGCAGTTCGATACACTGGATGCTGAAGAAAGCCTGGCAAATCCAACTGTGAGGCGTGAGCGTGAAATTTCAACTTATGGTGTGGAGACAAGTATTGATTTAGAACAGTTGAAGAAAATAAAGGAGTTGGTTCTGGAAGTTCAAAGAGAGACTATCAGGATACTGGCAGAGTAATAAAAATATTGGCAGCGCTCAAAAGCTGGCTAAACTTTCCCTATATTCCATATTTATGTTTCAGGAAGACAGTATATCCGGATATGCGCCACTTCCGTTTTTGGTCTGGTAACGTGCGGCATGGGGGGGTACCAAACATGTTTTTGCGCTCAAAAATCTATCTTAACCAAGTTTCTTACACAACCAAACATTTATTAATTATCATTTGCAGTATTAGGTGTATGCGCACAAAAGAGCTTGCAGAAATCAAAAAAATCGCAGTGCCTGTACTCAGGCGAAACAGTGTCGTCAGGGCAGGCATATTCGGATCATTCGCAAGGGGGGAAGCCAAAAAGGGCAGTGACATTGATATACTGATAGAAATAAAAGCAAAAAAATTCAGTCTCTTTGACTTAGTTGGACTTGAGCTGGAATTAAAAAAAGATCTTCGAAGAGACGTAGATTTATTGACATATAAGAGCATTCATCCTCTCCTGAAAGACAGAATCCTGAAAGAGGAGGTAAGAATAATATGAAAAAGGAAGCCCTTATTTTCATTAAGCATATACTTGCGAGCATAGAAAACATTGAATCTTTTTCTTTTGGGCTGTCAAAAGCTAAATTTGAAAATGACAGGCTAAGGCAAAGTGCAATTATGAGAGAGATAGAAATTATCGGAGAAGCAGTGAAAAATTTGCCCATAGAATTCACAGTTAGATATCCCTGGATAGAATGGAGTAAAATCGCGGGCGCTCGCGATAAAATAATTCATCATTATTTCGGAATTGATTTAGATGTTATCTGGGATATAATCAAAGACGATCTGCCTGAACTGAAAAAGGAAATCAAGATTATTCTTGAGGATATGGAAAAGCAGGAATGAATGCGTTCCACGGCGGCTGCTTTTATGGGATCATAGGGCTTTTTTGCCCCGGATGAAATGAAAGAGGTGAAATGGCATGGTATGGACGCATATACACATTGAAGGATTCTGCATGTTTAGTCATCTCAGCAAAAAGACAATCATGACAGCTGATATGCATGGCAAAAACGAGAAAGTCAGAGAGAATACAGATTATACAGACCGGCGCCTGCGCCCGGCATGGTGCAGGAAGAATTTCCCCGGGCGTAAAAAGCGCATACCTCAATACAAATGCATGTATACAGGCAAAGACGGTGAGAGGTGCCCTTTTTTCGGGTTTGCGGATTGCGAAAAAGATGCAGGAGTGCTGTTTGAAGAGACATATGATGTGATGGCAGCAACGTGTTATGATAAAGAATGTGAGATTGATAAGAGCAAAATCAAACAGCTTTCTGAACACATAAAATCATTTACAGTAAATAGTACACAGATTCCATGATTTTTCATTATGAAGAAGCCTGGGATTCTCCAATTATCACCAATATCCTATGATTTGCTAATGGTGTTAACTTGACTTTGTCAGATTATCCAATCATTCAAGCATCCAATGCGGGTTTTGTTTATCCAAACGGTTTGATGACATATAGCCGCCCGTAGTCGATTCGTCATGTAATGTGACAAAGTCAAGTTACACAACCGATTTTTTGTATTTATGCCCAAAGATAATTTTCTCTAAATAGAGTTCTTTTTTGTTGATGTCGTATGAAAAAAGAATTCTATCTTTTCCAATCCATAATCTGCAACTTCCGCTTAAGTCATATAGTCAAAGCCATAAGAGAGTGAATTAATGGCTTTGCCATATACATCAAGGCAAATGGGTTTTTTGTTGAGGTTTGCTCAGTTATTATTTACCTTGAGTATAATGCAAATGCCTGTATCTTACAGGATTCTGGGCAACTTCTTCAATTTTACCCTTGATTCTGCCCTGGAACTGTTTGTCCACTTTCCTGAAATCTTTTGAGAACTCAGCAGTCGGGAGGATTTTATAATTCATTCCAATCAACAAACTCCCGGTTCATGATTTGTTGTTTTGCTTTTTTATACGATTCCATGAATTCACTGTCACTCATCAGTTCGAGAGATTCAACTATTGTGTCAAATTCATTTTTAACTCTGACTAGATCAGATATTGCATCTCTTGTGACTTTTACACATTCTGTTGCCATAACAGATATATATGTACCAAGATTTAGTAAACTTTATCTATGGCGTGCCTGGCATTTTTGCCTGAAAGCGTGCTTTTAAGTGAATACCTACCTTTCGAGCCAGGATGGTGCATTGCACCGGATTTCAGAAGAATGC
>CBDUVR010000065.1:0-7404 GCA_965370705.1 uncultured archaeon
AGAATCCTAATATTTGCAAAGTAATTTAAAACTAAGATGAACAATAAGACGTATGAGACTCGTCAAGTTGACAGGAACAGTAAACAACAGCTTTGCAAACGAAGAGATTCTTCTTCATCTTCTCGATAACGGTGCATACAACGCAGCAATCATGTCGCGCGAGATTGTAATTGAAGTGGCAAGAGATAATCTGCAGCCAGTAAAAGAGGCGTTGAGGGCAATGCACATCACAGACCTGAGGGCGCGTGAAGCATCAATCATCGAATCTACTGTCAACCATTCTTCTGACGGGACAGACCCAGGCAAGTGCATCAAGATATCCATGGCGCCCGGTACGCGGCTGACAGGCGTAAAATTCCTCGGCATGACATTCACCAAGGGCTTTAAAGAGACTACATTTACAGATACAGATATACTTATCTCAAACTCCCAGAAAGTTATCAAAAACATATTAAAAAAAGCCGGTGTCACAGACGTCCTCGTATCAGTCGAATACAAAAGAATATCTAATGACCTTGACTTGGCGCTGGAACTTGCGACAGTCAACACTCTTGTGAATACAAACGGTATTATGCAGTTGATATAAGCTGTTGAAGAACTTTACATTTCCTCTTTCTTGCGCGACTTCTCAGTTTCCTGTGCCTTGCGCTCAACTTCTTCTTCAATACCGAGCTTCTCCACAAGATCCTTGTACCTGTTCCTGATAGTCACTTCAGTAACGCCGACAACATCAGCAATATCTCTCTGAGTCCTCTTCTCACCTTCGAGAACTGCCGCAATATACAGCCCCGCAGCAGCGACACCTGTCGGACCCTTGCCTGAGGTAACCTCTTCATCAAGAGCATTCTTCAGGATCTCCTTTGCCCGTGCCTGCACCTGGCCCGAAAGCCCAAGAAGCGAAGCAAATCTTGGCAGGTACTCTTCAGCTGTTGCAGGCAGTATCCTTATATTAAGTTCCCTTGCAACATACCTGTATGCGCGCCCGATTTCGCGCTTCTCAATCCCTGATGCAGCAGCAAGCTCAGACAAAGTCCGCGGCGAGCCCTGCTCGCGCGCAACTGCATAGATAATAGCTGTAATGATTGATTCCATTGAGCGCCCGCGCACAAGCCCCTTCGTAACCGCCTTCTCATAAAGCCGCCCGACTTCCTCATGGACTGCTTTTGGAAGGCCAAGATAAGAAACCTGCCTTGCAAGTTCTGAAAGAGAATATGATAAATTCCTGTCCTTGGATTTTGTAAGCCTCTTGTTCCATTTCCTTAACCTGTAATACTGGGCTCTCTTTTTGATCGGAACCTTATAAAGTTCACCCACACCCTTGCCGATTTCCGTGGATATGCCTTTGTCATGTTTTGTAAAAGTTAAAGGCGCTCCTGTTCTTGTTCTTGCAGCCTGCTGGTGGGCATCAAAAGCGCGCCACTCAGGCGTCGTATCTATTTCATCATGTTCCAGTACCCTTCCGCACTTATTGCAGGTAAGTTCACCGCGTGCATCATCTCTTGAAAAACTCTTGCTACCACATTCAGGACATACTGTTGTTGACATATTAGACGCCACCTGTATCATTATAGAAAAAGCCATAAACGATTCTTTTATAAAGCTTTTCAGATATTTATATATAGATACATTTATAAATGTTTCGTTATCCAGAATATCCATTTGATGCTAAAACCAGCATTCTCACCAGCCACAGGCAATAAACCTAAAAATATAAGTTTATAAACATCCGCAATTCTGCAATATTCGCCAATAATTTTGCAAAAGAAGTCCCCGTTTACTTATCCGGATTATTCTCTGCAGGCTCAATATGCGCATCAACAATCCTTGTTGACTCAATATTTTTCATATACTGTCCGTCAAAACACTGCTCTTCTGGATCGCACTCATGCTCATAAACAAGACCAGTTACCTCAACAATTTTGCCTTCATACTTTGCTGATTCATTGCACTTGTTCGCAAAATCAGTCAACAAAGTCCCCTCCACGATACCCATACACCCTTCTGTTAAAGTAAACACCCCTCGTACAGTCACTTTATCTTCTAAGACTTCACTTTCGTGAGGCTGCTTTAGCTGGCTGCCAAAATAAAAGCCTGCAATGGCTAAAGCGGCAATCAAAAGCAGCATAACAATATATTTTGACTTAAATGCCCCTGGTAAGATTTTCGACAAAAGGGCAAAAGGATACATCAATATGCCGGCAATACCCATGAACAGTTTCGGGGTCTTGCAAAAGAGTTTAACCAGTTCGTATGCAAGATACAGAATAACGCCAGAGACCACATAAAAAAGAATCAACTCCAGTGTAACATCAACTTCAAATCCAAACACTCTGCTCAAGACAAAAGGAAAACAGGCAGCAATCACGGAAACAATTACAGTGTTTTTAAGCACATTCAATGCCTTGTAAGCGACAATAATAAAAACAACAAAAGCAACAAACATTATCTTTGCATCAGGATTTCCCACATCTGACAAAAAACTGAACGTTCCGAGGATATCACTATTCATAATCTCAACTCTCACTCGCTTGGCGCACGAAACACGTCAGCGTCCAGTCTCCCGGTACCCTCAAGAACAATATAGTCATTGTAATACTGTATTTCGCCGTCAAAAGACGAAAGCTTAAACCTCTTGTTATTCAATGGTATACTGGCAGAGTCATCATCCATGAATATTTCCACAGTGCCTGTAACATTGTCCAGGGTTAGAGACTGCCCACTCAGTTTGCTCAAAAACACTTTCGAAAACTCAACATCTTTTCCCGACACCTTGACAAACTTATCCCTTGAAAGAGTATGAGCATCTGCCCTTACCCTCTTTGCAGACCCGGAAAAAGTGAGTTTGCGCGACAGGCTCACACTGCCGATATAATCCACAAATTCAACCTGGCCGTCACCGGCAGACCTTAAAGACAACCCATTGACTATGAACTTGCTCTCAGGGCCATTGTAATCAACATAAAATGAGTCAATATTCTCATTGAATGCAAAATCTATCTTTTGCGCCTTCTCAAACGCAAGCTCTGCGCTGAACCTGATAGTTTTTTGATCTCCGCTTACATAGTTCAAGACAAACCCAACAGGATTATGCAGTACTGAGTCTGCTTTTTCGTCAACCAGAGTATAGTCTGACAGAAAACCAAATACTGCCGCAATTGCTCCTACAGCAAGGAGCGCCACAACTACAAGGATTTTTGGAATCGTAAAGTTCACCGATAACTTATTGTAGAATATAATAGAGCTACTAATTAATATATATTAGTTAGTTTCCAGCTTTGTAGGAAGTATATTTTAATAGCGCATCCCTGAGTTTTCGTCCTGTAAGTCATTCAGCCAACTGAAATTCATTTCCGCAAAGTTTGCAGACTGCGCTGAACTTTTTTGCGCCCACGCGCACGTTAGTGCACCCGCAGCTGTATTTTCTAAGGTTCGATGAACCTTTCTTGAATCTTTTTGCTTTGGGGTTTTCAGGTATTATACTGACCTTGTGCGCTGCTATGAAACCGGTAAACGGCTCTTTTATTCCAAGTGAATAGCCGCGCGAATCAGAGGGAATTCCAAGCTGGGCTGACCTGTCGCGGAAAAATCCGGAATGGCGGTTTCCTGATGATTTCTTTGGCTTCATCCCGCGCAAATCCTCCTCAAGATGGATCATCTCATGCAGAAGGGTTGCAAGAATCTGGCAGAATGGCCTCTCAAGATATTGAGAATTCAGGTTAATCTCATGCTTAAGCCCGAATTCGTTCCTCCCGAACTTATAATGCCCAAGCGTTGTGACTCTTGTTTTCTTGAAAGATATCACAGCCTGGGGCAACCTCCCTGAGAACCACTCTCTATTAAACAAATCAAAAAACCTGTAAAGATACTTTACAGCATTTTTCAGATACCAGTCACTAACTGAAGACTCGTGGTCCCGAAGATTCCGGTTAATATCCTCAACCATGAAATATCTATGGACTCTCTGCAATTTAAACTTAACCTCCTCCTCAAAAACTATATAAAACCTTTTGTTCTATTATTTTTACTATGATATCATTCTCGTTTACAGGCGTAGTGACTGAGCAGGTAAATATACTCACTAATGGCTATTTTGCCGGGACGCAGCTGCAGTTCGTCGCGGCTCTTGCAGTACTGTGCATCTTCATAATACTTGCGAAACTTACGGATGTTGTATTTGAAAAAATATTTTTGAGACTTGCGTCAAAAACCAAAACAGAAGTCGATGACAAAATACTTGGTGCGCTGAAAACACCGATATTTATATCAGTTGCACTTGTCGGCATAATAATATCATTCGGGATGATAACTACTATTGAATCTTTTATGGCAGTTATTATTGAGATCATAAAGACTATCATTGTTATTATATGGACTGTAGCAACTGTAAAAGTAGCAGCAATACTTATCAATGATGTCATAGGAAAGGTTGCTTTGAAGACCAAATCTACACTTGATGATGAGATGCTCCCGCTGCTTAACAATCTTGCAAAAATCATAATTTACTTTGTAGGGCTCATGATGATCCTAAGCATGTGGAAGATTGAAATAACGCCGCTCCTTGCATCTGCGGGTATAGCAGGATTTGCATTGGCATTTGCAGCAAAGGATACATTATCCCATCTTTTTGGCGGCATATCTATCTACTTTGACAAGCCATTCAAGGTCGGTGACAGGATACAGCTTGACAGCGGGGAATATGGTGATGTTAAAGAAATAGGTATCAGGAGCACAAGGATACAGACGCTTGATGAGACGCTGATAGTTGTGCCAAACGACACCATTGCCAACTCAAAAATCGTAAATTATCATGCACCGCACTCGCGCATGAAAGTGAAACTCCGTTTGGGTGTTGCTTACGGTTCTGATGTGGCCAAGGTCAAAAAGACTATCCTGAAAATCGCGAAAAGCATACCTGAAGTACGAAAAGATCCCGCGCCTCTCGTCCTTTTTATTGAGCATGGGGATTTCAGCCTTAATTTTCTCCTGATAACATGGGTGGACAAGCCTGAGCTAAAGGGTATTGTAACAGACAAGCTGAACGTGGGGATAGACAAAGAGTTCAAGAAAGAGGGTATTGAGATACCGTTCCCGACCCAGACAATATATACGGTTAAATAATGGGGGAGTTAATGTGAGTTCTACGAATGCGGAGGCAATTGATGCAGGGGACATGAATTTTTCAGCGCTGACTCCTGATGAGGAAAACGAGATTCTGAAAAATACGATTACTGAGCTTCAGAAAGAGGTTGAAAAATTCAAGAACACACCTTACATTGTCGCTAATGTTGTTGAGATAGTCAACCCGGATGAGGTTGTCATAAGGCTCAACGGTGGCGATTTTTGCGTCAATGTCTCGGATGATGTCAAGAGCGGGATTAAGCTGGATGACAAGGTGCTTGTCGAGCAGAAGTCGCTTACTGTGGTGCGGAAAATCGGGGTCTCGAAGCATTTTGATGTGTCTAATTTTGTGATATGCGAGAAGCCTCATATCAACTGGAAAAGCATTGGTGGGCTGTCGTACCAGATTAATGAGCTCAATGAAGTGATTGAGATGCCTTTGCTGAAGCCTGAACTGTTCAAAAAGACAGGCATTGAGCCTCCAAAGGGTGTGCTGCTTTACGGGCCGCCGGGCACAGGGAAGACGCTGCTTGCAAAGGCTGCTGCGACAGACACAAATTCAACATTCATTGAGATTGTCGGGTCTGAGCTTGTGCAGAAGTTTATCGGGGAGGGTGCAAAGTTTGTCAAGTCAATATTTGCGCTTGCCAAGGAAAAGGCGCCGTCAATCATATTCATAGATGAGCTGGATGCTATTGCTGCAAAGAGGATAGAGATCGGCACTTCCGGTGAGCGGGAAGTCCAGCGGACGTTCATGCAGCTTCTTTCAGAGATTGACGGGTTCAAGCATCTTGGTGATGTGAAGGTTATCGGCGCGACAAACAGGATTGACATACTGGACCCTGCGGTCATAAGGCCCGGGAGGCTTGACAGGCTTATCAAGGTGCCTTTGCCTGATGAAAAAGGAAGGCATGAGATTTACAAGATACATACGTCTAAGATGCACCTGAACAAGGATGTCGGGCTGGATGAGCTTTCAATGCGCAGTAAAGATATGTGCGGGGCGCAGATAAAGTCTGTGTGCACTGAAGCAGGGTATTTTGCGATAAGGGATAACAGGTGCGAAGTGAATATGGATGATTTTTTGTCAGGTGTAAAGAAAGTGATAGCAGACAAAAAAAGCCATGAGTTTCTGAAGATGTACGGGTAATGCATAAACACTTTTTTGCAGGCTGAGAGTCTAACCGCGCATTATTGTTTTCCACAAGTTTTTATTTACTTTAGGCATTCGGCCATGCAGCCAAGCTTCCTCTAAGATAAGCCTTGTTATTTCTTTATCAGTATAACCTTCAGTCATCTCTACAATCTCACCCGCATGGTGCCCGTCTCCATATTTGCGAAATATTGTATCAATAGCTCCTACATCGCCCATTTTTGAGAATGCTTCTGCGACAGGCTTATACTCTCCATTCCAGGCTCTCATCTCTTCTTTGAAATCTTCAATGACCTTGGGACGCTCAAGAGAATAACGTTGATCATGCATTCTCATATATTCACATAAATGATGAACAAAGCCGTCATAGGGTGTTGAGTCATGAAAGGCAGAATCAATTGGGCTATGTTTATAAGCATCATGCTCATGATGATAAGCTACGTGGGCGTTCACGGCAACTGTTGCCAGTACAGTAGATATAACTACAGCCAATACAATCTCAAACATATGTTTATTATGTATTTAACTACTATATAAAAGTAGAGTAGCCTAGAACAACACATAAAGACATCCTACACTTCAGAACATCTGTACTTTTCTACGTAGTCGCTTATCTTATCTCTGACATCCTCATACATACGGATTAGAAAATAGTGCCCTTTCCAACCCGATCCTCCAATAAAAGGTAATCTTCCTATCTGTCCTGTTATGTTTCCTATTGAATAGCTAAGGTTTTTATTCTCTTCGCAATCCAGGTCATATTCTTTAAGAATATCACATATATCATTGAGATTCGTGGATTTGGCACCCGGTCCAGGTTCATCTTTATCTATTATATACAGAAGTATGGCTTTCCTTTCTTTACAGGCAAGATCTGAATATCCATGTTCCGGTTCCAGGAAATTTATAATCCCTTTCTTTATACCATCCCATGAAGCCTTTGATTTTTTAGGGATATATAATACGTCGTTTGGTTTCGGCATTTAAAACACAGTATCAATTATGTCTGCATTGGTTTATAAGTTTGCCTACTGCATGGTAGCATGATTGAAAAGCGCTTGCAGTCCCTTAATTTCATTTCAGACATGCCTTCACAAAACCAACAAAAAGGGGATGGGGATTCAGCGGCGCCG
>CBDUVR010000066.1:0-7367 GCA_965370705.1 uncultured archaeon
ACATGCATCTTCTGCAAAAAACCCGCGAAACACACAGTCTACTTCGCAAGAGCCTACTGATTAAAGATAAAAGAAGATTATGACCTTTACATTCATAAAAAGATTAAACCGATTCCTTTTCAATAATACCGCTCAACTCTCTAAACTCCGTAATTCGATACTTGGCAGACTTTCGGGCAATTTCATCACCACAATAAGCAATCCCGAACCCTACTTTTTCAAAGACCTCTGCGTCATCTTTCCCGTCCCCGATTGAAATTGCCTCACAAGAAGAGATTCTCTCCCTCTCTAAAATCATCATCGCTTCCTTTGCTTTATCATTATGAAATTCCAAAACTTTCCCTGTAAAGATCCCGTCTTCAACCTCAAGCACAGTCCCGCCAATAAAATCAAAATCTAACTCCCTCTTAAATAACTCTCCAAGGTGTGTTGGAATATTAGTCAGCAAAGCAGTCTTAATTCCTTTCTCATTGATTTTCAAAACAGTTTCTTTTACTCCTTCATTAAATTCAAATTCCCCGTACACTCTCTCTAGATCAGAAACCTTCAATCCCCTCCAGCACTCAAAAGTTTTCGTCAATAATTCATCCATAGACATTTCTCCTGATTTGTACTTGGGATACATTCGCCTGTATGTATCACCTTTTCCCAAAAAATCTGCTCCACAATTAGAACCGCTCCCTTTAACTAACGTCCTGCTCATATCAATAAACACAATTTTAATCATAAACCAGACTCTTCCCGCTCATCTCTTTCGGCTTCTCAATCCCCATGATATCAAGCATAGTCGGCGCAACATCCTTCTGCCCCCCATCCTTCAGCTTGGCTTTCTTCAGCCTATCACCATTTGACACAACAATAAAATTCACAGGATTAGTGGAATGCGCAGGCTTCACATTCCCGTCAGCATAAAGCTTATCCTCCGCACTGCCGTGATCCGCAGTGACAATAACCTCATAACCATTTTCAAGCCCTGCCTTCACAACCTTTGCAGTGCATTCATCAACAACCTCAACACATTTGATAATCGCATCCTTGACACCCGAATGCCCCACAAGGTCGCAGTTTGCAAAATTTACAAGAATAAAATCATACTTTTTCTTTTCAATCTGCTCAACAGCTGCATCAGCAACCCCGTAAGCAGACATCTCAGGTTTCTGGTCATATGACGGAACCTTGGGAGACGGGATCAGTATCCTCTCCTCTCCTTTATTCGGCTCCTCAACCTGGCAGTTAAAAAAATAAGTCACATGCCCGTATTTCTCAGTTTCCCCTATCCTCATCTGTTTCAGCCCTCTCTTCGATATGACCTCTCCAAAATTATTCTTGACAATACTCTCTTCAAAACCCACAGGGCAGTCTATTGTCCTGTCATATCTTGCCATCGTAGTAAACAGCACTTTAGGAACACTACCCCTCTCAAACATCTCAAATTTCTTAAAAACAAAAGCCTTGGTAAGCTGCCGTGGCCTGTCTGTCCTGAAATTAAAAAATATTACAGAATCCCTGTCCTCTATTTTCCCGATCGGCTCCCCCGAATCATCAACAACCACAGTCGGCTGGATATAATAATCGGTCTTATCCCCCCGCGCATAAGCCATCTCAACAGCATCCCTTGCACTTTTAGCCCTGAAACCATCCCCCTTCACAAGCATATCATACGCTTTTTTTGTGCGCTCCCAGTTAGTGTCCCTGTCCATTGCATAATATCTCCCGGCAACTGTAGCGATTCTCCCGACCCCTATCCTCTTTGCAGCATCTTCAACAATTGCAACATACTTTTTCGCAGACTTCTCCGCAACATCCCTCCCGTCAGCATAAAAATGAATGAAAACCTTCTCCAACCCCTGCTTTTTCGCCATCTCAACAAGAGCGATCAGGTGATTGATGTGAGAATGAACCCCCTCATCAGAGCACAATCCCATAAGATGCAGCTTGGAATCATTCTTCTTTGCATACTCAATTGCAGATACAAGCGCACGATTCTCAAAAAAACTCCCGTCAGCTACAGCATTATTGACGCGCTCAAACATCTGCCACACGATCCTCCCTGCTCCCATGTGCAGATGTCCGACCTCGGAATTTCCCTGCGCGCCGCGCGGCAGCCCGACAGCCTGCCCGGCAGCCTCATTCAAACAATGCGGATACTTTTTAATCATCTCATCAAAATGAGGAGTATCTGCCATCTCAATATAATTCCCCGGACCGGCAGGCGCAACTCCCCACCCGTCATCCACAACCAGAATAACGCGCTTTAGAACCATTCCATAATCTTGGTCATTCACTTTTTTATATCTTGGTCATCATAAGGGCAAAAGAATTTAACATGGAAATGGAAAAACTGCTCATTGGATGAAGTCTGCCAGAATTCCCATAAAATCTCACAGATACCTGGTCTTCCCGGTATTCACAACAAGCATTTTTTTATCTTTTGGATGCCTGTTCTTCATCTGCAGCATCAGTGCAAGCCCGCCAATCCCTGAGGGCTCGCAGTCAATCCCTTGTGACTCAGCAATTTTCATTGCTTTATCAAGAAACTGCTCTTTTATCAGGCAGACATTTGACTCAGGCCCGCAAAACCCTGCATAGCGGTACAGTCTTATCCATTGCTCATCATAATGCACAAAAGGCAGGTGAGGTGAATAAAGTTTATCTGCCTTGGATTTAGGGTTATTGGTTGTGGCGCCAAGAAAATTGCACCTCCTTAAGATATCCACTTTCCCCCTGAATCTGGGATCATGCTGCTCTGTCGAAACCTCTCTCTTATTTATATTCAAAATGTTTTCATACAGGTTCCCTGTTCCGAATGGAATAAAACAGTAATCAGGTGAACTATTAAGTATTTCATAGCTCATCCAGTCATAGAAACGGGTAGTCGGGTCCAATGCCTCACTTGAAGTAATATCAAATCCTAAAGGATTGTGAGTTAAAGCAAGAATATCTTTCCAGTGGAACGGTTTCTTGCTCAGGTCGGTTTCATAAGTCTCACACCCGGCTTTCTTCAAAGATTTTATAACATTAGCCTCAATACCAACATCAACCAGAACCTTCAGGTCAGGAAGATTATATTTTCTAAGCTGCGCCTGGATTGCAACAGCAGCAGAACCAGAAGAGATAATGGACATAGGGGGCAGCGCCCCCTTTACCTGGCCCCTCTTTTTTGCCAGCAAAAAATCCCGGTATGTAACAATCATTTCCCAGCCCATCCTGTCCTTGTGCGTACCAGTAGGATTCTTGCTCTCATCCTTGAGCCATACATCAGAAAAGCCGGGAACTTCGATTTTATATGTCGGCGTTGCCGGGAATTTCGGGTCATCAGCAGGAAATTCCGGATTATCCGGGTCATTCTCAGAAGCAACAACAATCGATTCCAGTATTTTTTCCTCTTTTTTGCTCAAACCCATGCCATATTATTCAGCAAAGACAAATATAAAACTTTCCAGAGAGCAGCATTTTTATTTCAATAGATGATGTGCGCATCCCGCCGCAGTGATTTTCACAACTAATCATTAGACAGTCACAAAAATCGAAAGGTTTATAAATATTAAATTTCTACTGTCAAATGGTGATTGAAATGGGAATTGAATCTTTTGAAGGCATGCTAACAAAAAAAGGATATGAATGGATGGATGAGATAACAGATCCTGAAGATTTTCCAGAAGGTATATCTGGCAAGTTTCCACTAAATAGGGTAATTTCATATATGCATCCTACTACATTTGAAGCTGTTCATATTGGTGAAGTTAATAAAAAAAGTGATAACTCCGACTGTTATTTTTTCATTGGACTTCCTAGACCTGATGAAAATGGTCTTTACGGCAAATTTGATGCAGATGGAAAGCCTTTAGAAGAAGATCCTGATGCGCAAAAAATTTATGCTGAGTTATTAAGCTAGCAACCAATTCCAGCTAACCATATTGACACCACACCATATCAGCCCTTAACAACCCCGACATAAGGCAGCTCCCGGTACCTGCCGCCATAATCAAGCCCATACCCGACAACAAACTTATCAGGCACCTCAAAGCCAACATAATCCACATTAACATCAGCCTTTCTCCTCGATGGCTTATCAAGAAAACTGCATATCTTGACAGACCCTGCCTTTTTCTCTTTCAGCAAATATTCCCTAAAAAAACTAAGCGTCAACCCGGTATCAACAATATCCTCAACAACAATCAATTCCTTCCCGCAGACATCCTCCACAAGACCTTTTTTGACCTCAATCTTACCCGAAGATTCACTCCCCTCACCATAACTTCCCACCTTAACAAAATAATTCTTTACTTTAAATCCTCCCAAACCCATAATCTCCCTTATCAGATCATCAGCAAAAGTCCTCGCCCCTTCAAGAACCGTAACAAAATAAAGTTCTTTTTCATCCTTATGCTCGCGAGCAATAACGGCAGCCATCTCCCTGACTTTAAGAGCTATCTCCTCCTTATCAATAAGAACCTCAATCTCTTCCATAAGACATCACCGCGCAAACAAACTCATCATCTCAAACTTCTCACCGTCAAACAGCCCCTTATCACTCAGCTTTATCTTCGGGATGACAAGCAGAGCCATAAACGACAGACTCATGAAAGGAGCCCCCAACTTTGAGCCAAGCTCTTTGGCAGCCTCATCAAGCCTCAAATAAGCCTCAGCCACCATCAACCCGTCCTCATTACTCATAATCCCACAAACAGGCAAAGGAAGAACTTCCTTCACATTATCATAAACAACAGACAATCCCCCCTTATTCTCTATGACCAGGTTAACAGCGTCGCAAATTGCCTCATCCGTAGCGCCAACAGCAATAACATTATGAGAATCATGGGCAACAGAGCATGCTATCGCCCCCTTCTTCAGCCCGAAATTCTTGACAAAACCGACAGCAGGACAAGCATCACGATACCGGTTGACCACAGCAATCTTCAAAATATCCCTTTGGGTATCAGAAACAACATTGCCACGGGAAACCTTCACCGTCTCAACAGCCTTATTGGTGATCAGCTGCCCGTCAATAGCCTCGATAACATTTATCCTCTCACCTTCTTTTTTCACAAAAAAATCCTGCACCTTTTTCTTCCCTGCCCTAAATTTATTCACAACCCCTGCTGACACTTTTGGCAGCAAACATTTCCCATCCTGCGCAACAAGCTCGCCATTGATATAAGTCTTCAGGATATTGAACTCCTCAAAATTATCCACCACAATAAAATCAGCAGAATCCCCCTTCTGCAAAAGCCCGGCATCAAGCCCGTAATGCAGAACAGGATTCATACATGCACACCTAAGCACCTTCATCTTATCCATGCCCATATTAAGCGCCCTCTTCACAAGCTCATTTATATGCCCTCTGACCAAATCATCCGGGTGCTTGTCGTCACTGCAGAACATGCACCTGTCAGGATGCTCTTCAATCAAAAAACACAATGCATCGAAATTCTTGGCTGCTGAGCCCTCCCTGATAAGAATATGCATGCCCAGCTTAATCTTCTCAACAGCCTCATCCTTATCAAAACACTCATGGTCAGTAGATATCCCAGCCTTCACATATTTTTCAAGCGCCTTCCCGCGAAGCCCGGGAGCATGCCCGTCTATCACCTTTCCATACTTCTTCGCCAGCCCTATCTTAGCCATAACCTCAGGATCACTATTCAGCACACTCGGAAAATTCATCACTTCACTCAAAAACCTTATCCTCCTGTCCTTAAACAGTTTCTCAACCTCCACAACCCCGATTTTCGCCCCCGAACTCTCGAAACCAGTTGCAGGGACACACGACGGTGCACCAAAATAAAACTTGAAATTCACAAGCTCCCCGTTATCAATCATATACCTCACGCCATCCATGCCAAGCACATTGGCAATCTCGTGAGGATCAGAAACAGCCGCAACAGTGCCGTGAACAACCCCAAGTCTCGCAAACTCACAAGGCACAAGCATAGAGCTCTCAATATGCACATGCGCATCAACAAGCCCCGGCACAATAAAAGAATCGTACTCCTTATCCTCCTCCACAATCTTTACAATCCTCCCACCAGAAATCTCGAGGGTGCCGGGATAAACCCTGGAATTTAGCACATCCACAATATTACCGGAAATAACCTCAACACCGTTTCTCATGTTATCCAATTTAGCTTACTATATTATATATTTTTGCACAACAAACCACCGACCTAACGACCACCTCACCCGACAATTAGATTTAAAAAGCTTTGTCTGTAACAATAACAAACAACAAATAGCAATAACAAGAACATCGCATCTTGCTTCTCATCCTGTTATTGGTACCTTAAGGTGTATGGATGGACAAACAGAATGATTTTCCCACAGGACTAAAGCCGCCAAAAATCGTAACAGTAGTTGTAGAAGCAACAAAAGATTCGAAAAACAGGTACAGCGTCAACAGGACGTTCGCAAGACTGCAAAACGTGCTTTACTCCCTGATAACATATCCCTGCGACTACGGCTTCATACCCCGGGCAGTATGGGAAGACGGGGACCCTCTGCGCGCCATGGTAATCACAGAATACCCTACATTCCCCGGGTGCCTTGTCGACACAGTCCCGGTAGGTCTCATGAAACTGTCAGTGAACGGGATACGAAAAGACAAAATCGTGGCAGTCCCCTTAAATGACCCGGAACACAGGGGCACAAAAGACATATCAGCACTCTCAAAACACACCTTAAAAGAAATCGAGGAATTTTTCAAAAACTATAAAAAGCCCAAAAAAGACATAATAAAGATAATCGGCTGGACAGGCGCAAAAGACGCTGAACGCGCAGTAGTCCATGCAATGAAACTCTATGACGCGAAAAAAGACTAAAGTGATGCAATGTACGAGATAATAACAGTAGAAGACTCAATAAGAGTGCAGCCCGAAAACATCGGTCTGGACAAGAAAGAATCAGTAATGAAAGCCCTCGCATCAAAATACGAAAACAAGATAATAATGGAACTTGGAGTCATGCTTGCAATCACAGAAGCATTTGATATCACAGGAGGCACAATCGAAGTCGAGGATGCAGGAATACACTATGATGCCAAATTCAGGGCAATGATATTCGTACCCAAGCTTCATGAAGTCATAGAAGGAAACGTAGTAGACATAACAGAATTCGGTGTATTCGTCAGGTTCGGCCCCCTGGACGGCATGTGCCACATATCACAAATAGTAAATGATTTCATAAGCTATGACCGCAAAACCGGTGTTCTATCCGGCAAAGACTCCAGCAAAAATTTAAAGGTAGGGGACATAGTAAGAGCAAGAGTAATCGGGGTAAGCCTCGACAAAAAAGAGATAAACAAGATAAACCTAACAATGAGGCAGCCGGGACTAGGCGCAATCGAATGGCTTGAAGCAGAAAAGAAAGCC
>CBDUVR010000067.1:0-7242 GCA_965370705.1 uncultured archaeon
AACAAAAATTCAACATGAAGATTGTAGTCTCACTTGGCGGCTCCCTGATAACGCATGAATTCAGCGCCAAAAAGATCAGCAAATACGCCCAAACTCTAAAAACAATAAAGAAAACCACAGACAAACTGGTAGTAGTAATCGGCGGCGGAAAAATAGCGCGTAAGTATATCAAAATACTCAAAGACCTTGGCATGGATGATGAAGCGCAGGACAGAATAGCAATAACAGCCACGCACCTCAACGCAAAGCTGATGGCGATGGCGCTCAATAGCACAGAAGCACACATTGCAAACGAGACGATCCCCGCAAGCGAGCAGGGAATAATAGACATGGTCGGCAAATTCCCGATACTTGTGTGCGGCGGCACAATACCGGGCCAGTCCACAGACAATGTGTCAGCAAAAATCGCAAGAGACATCAAAGCAGACCTCCTGATTAACGCATCCGATATCGACGGTGTCTATGATTCTGACCCGAAAAAGGACAGGAGCGCAAAAAAATACAAAACCCTCAACTACGACGAATTCATAAAAATCATCGCGAAAAACGAGCAGTCACCAGGCAAATATGCGCTCTTTGACAGGAAAGCAGCCCAGATCATTAAAGAGCAAAAAATAAAGACAGTAATGATTGATGCAGGCGATAATCCTCTGGAACTAAAGAGAGCAATAAAAGGAACGCATTCAGGCACGACAATACAGCAACATGGAAATCGCAGCAGATGGCACAAAACACAAGACACGGTGGCAGGCAGATGATAGTCACATCAACTTACGAAACAATAAGTCTTTTCCTTCTGATATCCGTATTGATATTCGCTGCGATAGCCATCATATACCTCACGCGCATATCCCGGGAACTGAAAAAACTAAGAGAAGAAACAAAAGAAGCGCATGAGATGAACCACGGCATAACAGCAGAAAAACTCGAGACCAACCACAGCATACTTTCAGAAATCAACATCAACCTCAGGAAACTTCTCGACAGGAAAGAACGTAAAAAATAAGCAAAACCACTAAACCTTTCTCATCCTGAACGTAAAAAACACAATCATTGTAGCAGCAAAAGCCACAAGATAATATCCAAGACCTACAACAATGCCAATCAGCGCATTCGCCCAGATGCTGGCAGCTGTCGTAATACCGGAAACCCTGCCGCCTGAAGTCATGATCTAGCCGGCACCCAGGAACCCGATGCCTGTGATAATGGCGCCGATTGTTCTTGCGCTTGAGTCCGCATCAGGAAAAGCCGCCATACTCACTGCAACAACAGTAGCAGAAGACAGGCACACAATGATATGTGTCCTCAGCCCGGCTGATTTCTTTACTCTCTGCCTCTCACGGCCAATGATAAATCCCATTGAAACTGCAAAAATCATCTTGAAAATAATCAAAAAGTCAGCTGCGCAATAACTGACCAAAGCATCAAATACAGGAAACATAAATATCACAGGCAACTAACTTCAGGGAATATCTTTATATTTCTTTTGCGCGCGAATATCAGGCACCATGTACACCACAAAAATGCATCTCAGTCACTTCTAAACACACCAGATTCAAGTCTTTCTGGCTTGCCGTGTCTGAGTACATAGGTGGCCCTCTCCCATCGTTTGAAATACTCTAAGAATGTTCTCTCATCCCACGAAAAGTAACGAACTTTTCCATCTTCTGTAACTGAAAAATTAATATCTTCAGAATACACACGGTCTTCAAAAAATGTGAGGTCTACACTATCCAAACTATCTATATTAGAGATACCCAATTTTTTATTGAAGAGATTCTTCACCCATTTAGGCGTATTCTCAGGTATAGTGACCCCGAAAGTTGTTTTTCTTTTCGCATCTGATTCTGCCGCAGGAAAATATTCAACCTCAAACCCGACTCCTGTATCAGGATCCGTATACTGTGCTCTGGCAACAGGCACTGCATCATACCCATTACCTTGAAAGTCAGGTACAAACTGATACCTTGCATAATATTCAACAGGATACTCACGCAATCCGAGTTTTGCTATTTTGTTTTCCAGTTCTTTCTGCGTTTTCTCAAGCTCTTTGTCAATACCCGGATCCACAAACCTCTGTACATCTCCAACCAGTCCAAGCAGCCTTATTTGAGTAAACATCTCATAAGATAAATAATAACCCTCTATAGTCAATTTCCCGTCTTCAAACTGCTGCTCCCATGGGAACTCAAGCTTTTTCAATGCCTCTACATACACATCTTCACCAGTCTGAAGCATTGCAGACAGTTGATAACCCCGAAATACATTATAATCCGCAACTCCCCATATCCGCTCTTCGCGTTTTTCATTAGTCTCTTTACAATCCCACTCACCATCAGCAGTAACAATGAGTTTTATATCCTCGTTAAAAGGGAAGTAACCCTCCACATGAACTTCCCTGTAATCACCAGAAGAAGCATTATGAATATAAGACCCACCCCTCACAACAAAATCTAGGGGCTTGCGTATCTTTCCTCCCGTATCGTACCTGGCATTAATCTCCCAGTCCAAAATCTTAATTGCGCTCTCATTTTCCATCATAAAACCCGTTATAATCATAGCTCTCAGCATAATATTAAATTTCTTTCCCGCGCGAAAATCCAAAAAACGCGCATTGCCAATCTTTATATTTATCAGTCATAATAATATTGTACGCGAAAAATGCTCCCTTCTTTTCAAAAAAACGGTGATAAAAATCGAAGACATCCTGAAAAAAGCAATAGAATACGCAGATGCAAAATCAGACTACTGCGACATAAGAGCAATATCCGCACAAAGCGAAACATCCGCAAAAACAACCAAAGAAGAATCAAACTCAGGCGCAGCCACATTCGGCGTAGGCATAAGAGTCCTAAAAGACGGCGCATACGCATACACATCCTGCCAAAAAGCAGACCTCAAAGAACTGAAAGCCGCAATAGACAAGGCATCTAAAATAGCAGCCAACATGGGCAAAAAAACAAAAACCAAAGCAACACAAAAAACATACAAAGCAATCACAGACACAAAAAAAACAAAAGTAAAAAAAGACCCATTCAAAATCCCGGCAGAACAAAAACACACACTTCTCAAAGACATCATAAGATACGCAACCCAAAAAGAAATAGCATTCACAAGCGCAAGAATCTCAGCATCAAAAACCCACAAGCAATTCGCAAACACAGAAGGCAGCTTCATCACAACAGAAACCACAAAAACCATACTCGCACTATCAACAGTCGCAAAAAGAGGACAAAAGCAGACAATGAACTACGACGTATACGCAAAGCCCGCAGGCTTCGAGACCTTCGAAAAACTCAACCTCGAACAATTCGCAAACAACATCGCAAAAAAAGCAATCTCATTTCTGGACGCTGTAAAACCCCCACACGGCAAAATGGATGTAATAATGTCCCCGCAGGTCGCAGGCACCCTCGTACACGAAGTATTCGGCCACGCCGCAGAAGCAGACTGGATAGCAAATGGAAGATCACTCCTCAAAGACAAGCTGAACCAGAGAATCGGGACAGAGGCAATGACAATCTACGACGACGGCTCAATGGACGGCGGCTGGGGCACAATCTACTACGACGACGAAGGCATCCCCGCAAAAAAAACTATTCTCCTCGACAAAGGCATCCTCATCCAGTACATGCACTCAAGACAGACCGCAGAAAAATTAGGGATGGAACTAACCGGCAACGCAAGAGCCCAGGACTACACCCACCGCATAATCCCGAGGATGACAAACACATGCCTCGCACCCGGCACCCACACCATAGAAGAGATGATCAGCATGGTCAAAAAAGGCATACTAGTCGACAAATACACAACCGCACTCGAAGACCCTGCAGGCGGAAGCTTTGAGCTGAAGACACTCGGCGGCAACATAATAGAAAACGGCGAACTAAAAGAGCCAATTGAGCGCACTACACTTTCTTCATCCTCATTCATCGACACATTCATGAACATAAGCGCAATCTCAAAACACATGAACCTTATGAGCACCGGCTCATGCGGCAAGGGACATGAGGACTGGGTATCAGTCGGCAACCCCGCACCCTCAGTACTGGCAGGAAACATCATAGTAGGTGGAAACTAATGTCACTATTCGCATCAATCCTAAAGAAAAACAACACAGAGATCTTCATATCAGAAACAAGACTATCAGAATGCCCCATAGACGGCGACGGCACCTACACAAGATCAGTCACAGAAACAGGCTACATGATACGCACACTAAAAGACAGTAGACTAGGCACATCAACCTCAAACATACTAAACAAAGAAGCGATCCAAAAAACCGCACAACTGAGCCTCTCATCATCAGCACACGCAGAAAAACTCCCAGAAATTTTCTCATTCACAGACACAGAAGGAAAAACACAGGTATCGGACACCTTTGACAACTCAATCTCAAAAAACATGGACACATTAACAGCAAAACTCCAGCAGGAATGCCAGCAAACAGCAGATGAATCAGGCATCATACTGACCAACGGCAAAATAAAGCTCATGGAATTCAAATACACAATAATGAACAGCCTCGGCATAGAAAAAACAGAGCGCGGCACATACATCTCAGCCGCAATCGACTCAAAAGCAGACACAAACCAGCCCCTCGCAGAACTCTCATCCACATACATCAAAAGGACATACAAAAAAAGCGACTTCACAGACTGGCTCAAGAACCGCTTCGACATCACAAAAAAATGCATAAGCCCGCAAAAGCTAAAAACCGCATCATACAACCTCATCCTAAGCCCGTCTGTGGCAGGCCCCATCCTCCTCGACACAATAGGCTACTGGGCATCCGGCAAATCAAGGCTGGACGGAATCTCACTCTTCAAAGGAAAAGAAGGAAAAGCAATAGCAAGCCCAAACTTCACAGCAACAGACGACCCGACCTACCCGGGCGCGCCGTCAACATTCTCAATCGACATGGAAGGCACAAAAACAAAAAAAACAAACATAATAAAAAACGGCACATTTTCAAACTACATCTACGACAACAAATACTCAAGCCACGCAAACACCAGCTCCACAGGCAACTGCAAGAAAGCCACATTCATGGGCTCAGAAAAAATCTACACTGCAGGAAACTTCTCAGGCATGCACAACCTATCAATAAACCAGGGCACAGAACACCTTGAGTCAATACTCTCTGACTTCAGGGGCATCTACATAGAAGCGGTCGGCATACCATCCGCAGACCACGAGACCGGCAACTTCGGCTTCGAACTAAGAAACGCATTCCTTGTAGACAAAGGCGCAATGACCCCCGTAAGATACGCCATCTACTCAGGAAAAGTCCAGGACCTGATCAAAAACACAAAAACAATGTCAAAAGAACGCGAAACAGCCACAGACCCCATGGCCCCTGAATACAACAGCGCATGCATCACACCCTACATCCTCATCGAAAACCAGAAGATTTCAGCAGCAAAATAGTATCCATTAAGTAAAACCAACCAGAACATCCACCTTGCCTAACTTCAAAATCGCTGATAAAAACATTTAGCATACCGCTACATCTTTAGCATTTAAAAAGCGTAAAATAATTCAATAATGGAGGCAGATAATATGGAAAACACAACAGAAAAAAAGAGCATGCCACTTTTAGGAGATAAGTTTCCGGAAATGAAAGTGCAGACAACCCATGGACATATGCAACTTCCCAACCATTTCGCAGGTAAGTGGTTCGTCCTGTTCAGTCATCCCGCTGATTTCACGCCCGTTTGCACTACTGAATTTGTGGCCTTTCAAAAAAGATACGATAAGTTCAAGGCTCTGAATTGCGAATTGATCGGTCTTAGCGTTGACCAGGTATTTGCTCATCTCAAGTGGGAAGAATGGATAAAAGAAAACATGGATGTTGAGATTCAATTCCCAATAATTGCCGATACTGGAATGGTCGCAGAAAAACTAGGTCTTATCCATCCCGGAAAGGGAACCAACACAGTAAGGGCAGTATTTGTAGTAGATACTGAATCAAAGATAAGAATTATCCTATATTACCCACAGGAATTAGGTAGGAACATGGACGAAATATTAAGAGTAGTGAAAGCCATGCAGATATCTGACAAAAACAAAGTTGCCATGCCGGCAAATTGGCCTAATAACGAGATAATCAGCGACCGCGTCATCATACCGCCCGCAACAGATGCTAAAACTGCTAAAGATAGACTGGAAAAAGCCAAGACAGGTGAGTTTGAATGTCTTGACTGGTGGCTCTGTCATAAAAAATTAGGAAAATAAAAGAATTACCTAAAATCCGTTATACTCACCGCAAATAACTATACCGATAGTGACATATGCGACAAAGCGACGATAATTATAGTCTTCCGGGGTGAATTATATTCACAAGCAAACTGCGCGATATTAGATTTACTTTGGAATAAACAAAAACAAGCGCTCTCCATCAATGACTCTACGGTTGCTTCGTATGAAAAGGATGATATCCATGGAAGACATTAAAGAGAAGACACTATTAAACAATTTTCTAGGAGATTCACCGCTTATTAGAATAGTTGATGCGATGTTAGAGTTCAGAGGAAATGAAGTCACCCAAAAAGAAATCTATGAAGAAGCAGAAATCTCACGGCCTACACTACACACATATCTCCCAATTCTGGAAAAATACGGCGTAGTCATTGTAACTATAGTGAAGGCATGAAATAAATGAGCAAACATCACCAAAAACCAAATTGCTTTCATCTATATGGCAAGGCACTATACTCAATTTATTAGTGCCTTGACTATAGAAAAATCGGAAACAATAAACTCTACAAAATGGATGTAAAAAACAAAATGGCAGGATATCTCATAAATATGGAAAAAGAACTTGTTTTCAGAGCGCTCAATGATGCCTCACAAAATCATCAAAAAATACCCGTAAAAATTAACTCAAACTAGGCATGTTATCCCCGTACAACAACCACTACTTTCTAAAAACATAGAAACATCTATAAATGAGTACATACAAAATTAGAAACATGCGCGTAATTGAGCAGATATACAGGGAAATACTCTATCTGGCAATCGAAAAAACAGCTTGCTCTTACACCGTTTGGGCTTTCTCTGCACCTCAAGACATCAATCAGCGTAGTGAACTATGCCATAAAGCCATTGAGAGTTGAACAATATGGATAAAAAATACTTCCCAGCCAGGATAATTGTGGTCGCTGCAGTTGCTTTAGTCATATTCCTTTCTGGTTGTGCGAAACAACCTGCGCCGGTGGCAGATGATGCCGGGGCAACCCC
>CBDUVR010000068.1:0-7216 GCA_965370705.1 uncultured archaeon
ACAAGCGCAACCGGCTCAGCTCCCACGCAGATAATGTCATTCACATTCATAGCCATCATATCAATACCGACAGTATCAAACTTCTTTGCCATCTGCGCAACAAGCACCTTGGTCCCGACCCCGTCAGTAGCCATCACAATGTACTTATCCCCTACCTCGACAAAATTAGCAAAATGCCCGATACTTGACTTTACCTCCCCTGTCTTCCCGGCCCTGTTGGAAAAAGTACTGGAAATCACAGAAGCAATCGACTTAACTGCCCTCTCCTCTTTCTTAATATCAACTCCCGAATCAGCGTAAGTCACAGATTTCATAACAAACCACAATTATTTTAGTATAATTATTTGGACGCAATTATTAAATAAATACATTCTCAACATCAATTCGTAAATAGTGCGTGTCATCTCTAAATGGTGACCTCAAAACATATATATACGACTTCTATGCAAGTTTATATAGTAATTAACTGCACGTTTACAATCAAGTATAAACTTGTTATAGACAATTCTAGGTCATCTGAATATCTGTAAATCGAGAAGGTTAGACAAAGAGAAAAGAGGTTGGTAATTATGAAGTTCGATAGAGTTGTTATTATTGCAGTTCTTTTATTGTGTTTTTTCGTACCTGAAAGCCTGGCCCTGACAGTCAACACAGAAAAAATAGATTATGTTATTGGAGACACCATCAATGTGGATGGGACCGCAGGTTCCGGGACAGATAGTGTGACTATCAGTGTCTATAATTCAACAGACAACCTGATGTCTTCTTCAGTTGTCAACACTACCGGCGGGACAACGAATTATTTCTCATGCTCAATCCTGATAAACAGCAATTACACTCCCGGGGATTATTACCTTTCGATATATGATGGTACAGGAACAGTCACCTCCGCTTTCAGCGTTCTTTCAGAATTCGTCTTTTTGAAAGCACATCTTATTGCCAATCCATCTGTAAAAACAGTAAACACACCATCTTTGGTAACAGGAGTTAATAATTACAGCAGTGATTTTTCAGATATTTTCAACTTATCCATTTCCGGAACCTTGCATTACGGCAACATATCTGATTTAACAGGTGACGGAAAAAATTATTCTTTTGTCCTTGTTGATGAGAAAGCCATTGGTGTTTATGACATGCTCTATATAGACAAAAACGGGAATTTTACAGGCATATGGAAAGCAAGGCATGTTGGCGAAAAAATAAGCGCCGACGTTAATTACACAATTGCTGACATAGAGTTCTCGACCGGAAACAAAATTCTTCTTGCACCGCCCATAGAAGATGATTCGTATTCTGCTGGTGAAACAGTCCATCTGCTTGTCTGGGCAAAGAATGAAACCCACATGAAAGGAAATGTAAGCGCAAATATTTATGTGGTTGACAAAAATGACATTGTCAAGTACTCAATAATCAATCAGACAAATTCAGATGGTTACCTAGTCACAAACTTTACAGCCCCTGCAGATGTTGGTGTATATTTCGTAAAAGTGAATGATATGCCTGCAGAAGTGTTTACAGTTGAGACATTCAAGCTGGTAGGTAAGGTAACTGACCTGAGCGGGAACCCAATGTTCAGTTTTTCCGAGAACCCGAAGCTGAAAGTTGTTGCAAAGGTCAAGGATGCTTCCGGAAATTTAATAGATATAGCGTCAGTGTCTGCCGAGATTCTCTCTCCCGATGGCAGTACTGTGTCACAGGGGACATTGGCTTTTGATAATAATACTAATGATTATATGAAAGAAGTTGACTTGAGCAGTGTATCTGCAAACGGGGAATACAAGGTGATAATAACTGCAGAACACAACAGCAACATCCAGGAGTTTGTGACAAGTTTCGCAATAGAATCTATAAAGCTGGATGTCATGGCAATCAACCCCCTGTTTATAGAAGATGCAGAAGGCCCGGAAGCAATGGTAGACGCCTTCGCACCCGGAGCAAATATCTCCCTTATGGTTATGCTGTCCAACGCCTCTTCAGGAAACATAATGGAATGCGGTCCTGAAGAGATGGGGCTGATAGATATTGATAATAAGTCAACAGCAGTGGACGAGTGTGAGACAAGAGTCACTCTTGTTAGTTTAAGGGATGAAAAAGGAACTGAACTCAATCTTTCAACACTTAATTACCAGATAATGAATCTCTCGAGTGCAGTTCAACTGCTTGCCGGCGATGATGACGGTCCTGAAGATGAGATGTTAAGACAATGCATGATTATTTTTGAAGCACCCAATGAGACTGGCGTCTATAAAGCAGAGGTGAAACTTAAGCACCCTGCTGCTGAAAAGAAAGCAGTTTCGACTTTTACACTTCAGAGGGTTTATGCCACAGCAAACCCCGTTGATTTCAAAGGCGACGACTTCTGGTTCTATGCACCCAATTCATCGATAAAGATCAAGATAAAAGTTACTGATTTGCTTACAAGAGGCGATGTTCCAGGAGAAAATATAACTGATGCAAAGATTATCGAGATGTACAAGGTCTGGCCTGCATTTGCCGATGTTCTTGATAATGAAAGTTACAACCCCAACGCGAGCGCAGCAAACGGAACCATTACTTTCACATCCCCCGATTCAGAGGGATTCTTCATGTTCAAATTCAAATTCAAGGCAGACGTGGGCGGCACAGAAGAGCATGGGACCGGCAGCGGGTTCTTCATGCTGAAGAAATATATGATATGGGGCGAGCCCTCCGGCTGCGAGCCCGGACAGGCATGCATTACAGCGCACAGCGAGCCGATAAAATTGGTCATCAATGTTGTCGATATTGAAAAAGGAAGCATGATGGACCTTGGAAAAAGCGGATTATCATGCAGCGACAATGACAATGACGGTCTGCCTGACTGTGACGGCCTGGAAGTCAATGTTGATGAAATATGGAATGAGCAGCTGATGAAAAAGATGGAAAGCGGAACAAATTACAATGTAAACACGACAAGCATACGGAGTTCCACTGCAAATCTTACAATATCTCCCCTGGATATGCCGACAGGCTGGTACCATGTAGATTTAATCCTGACAGACCCTGTTACAGGCGACACTTATTTCGGTTGGGCATGGTTCGAGATAAGGAACTTCTGGGTTGATGTCATGACCATAGAAGCGGATGACGAAGGAAATCTTAGCGCTGGCTGGGAAAGAGGAAACACATATGGCGTGGGAGACAGTGTCCTTTTCACTGCAATGGCATTTGACCCGAAAAACAAAGGCGAATTCGGACCGCAGCCATTAAATCTTTCAGATGTCTCTCTTGAAAGCGTAAGTATAATGAGACACAATGGTCCTCCAGTTATTCTTGAATATAATGTAGATTACAAATATACCCAAAATAATACAGATGTTTCAATGCCATGGGAAGGACCTGAAGGTGATATAAAAGAAGAGATGAGAGTAATAAACCTGACCCTGCTTGTGAACAAAACAGGAGAATACATGGCCAACATCAAGGTAATTACAACAAAAGGAGACTCAGACATCGGAGACATGTGGTTTGATGTATCTAAGTTTATGGTTAAGATGACCCACAATGGCGGCGAAGAAGAATGGTGCACAACCTTCTCCCCGACACAGGTTGTAGAGATAAACATCACGGCATATGACTTTAGTGACCCTCCAAACCCTGTTAATTTAAACCAAAGTACAACAAAAATCAGGACATTCTGGAGTGAGAAGAGCATGCATCCTATAAGGCCCCCCACAAATTCCACAACTGTCACCTGCGCAGGCAACAAGTGCACATTGACAGCGAACCTTTCAATGATTCTTCAGGGCAAAGGCAAATATAATCTGGAGATGGACATTGTTGATACAAACGGAAACAAGAAGCAGTCCTCAATCTTCTTCGAGACCAGAGGCATAATTGTCTCAATCCCGAATATAAAAGAGATATGGTTCGACGAGCAGGATACAGCTAAAAGGGAACTTGAAGTCAGAAACGACCAGGACAGGTGCGACAATGAAAGATGGCTTGATTGGGACCAGTATAGTGGTGACGGAAGTATTGTAAAGCATTTGGACCATGAAAATTCTCATGGTGCAGGTGGTTTGCAACCAGATGAATGCCCAGGTAATACAACTACAGTATGTATTTATGGCAGTCATACAAATTTTACAAATTTAGCTAGTAAAGAGGGGAACTTCCGTGCAAATATTTATTGTCTGCTCAACAACGGCACATTAACAAACTTTAACTTCTGCGGTCCAAGCAATGGCTCGAAAATCGGCTTATTAACAAACGAAACATACATCTGGATCAACGATTCTGTTTCAAATCCCGCCAATATTATTATGAGCGGTATCCCTGCAAGGGCAAATGACGATACATTTACTGTAGGCGCAAGAAACTGGACAATCGTCCATGTGTTTGTTGGTGACGAAAATGGCAATAGAACAGAATATAAAGACGATAAAATTGTTCGAAGCTGTGGAGGGGGTTGCATAGATTTAATTGTCTCACCCAAAAACACAAGTTTAACTTACTGGGTAAATCCTTTCTGTGTGAATGATACCTGGCCAGATGGCACTCAACTGGGTTGCAGTGGTAACCAGCAACAGGCTTTTGTTGTCTCTGATACAACTCATATATGGGTAAGTAATACTACAAATATGACTCTATCAGTTCCGAAAACAGACAGCGAAGCTTTGTCCGGTTTTATTGGCTCAGGGAATTGGAGAGTTCTTGACGTCGGCAGGAATACAGATGGAAGCTATAATGACAACGCTGTTCGAATCGTGCCAAGCTGGACATATTATGTAATAAACATTTTTAATACGCCGCCGATAAATGTTTCCAGAAAGTATACCCAAAACTTTGGAAGGGCCTTTTGTATAAGACCCGGCGGGGAATGGAATGATGGAGATGGAACGTGCGAACCTGAAGAAACACCAGCATTTGTTGTCTCCAACACGTCTCATTTGTGGATTAACGCATCAAGCGATTTAACAGAATCAAGCGCCTTGGCAGTAGACAGTGAATTTGAAATGAATGGGGCGACATGGACTATTGTATCTGTGAGCGAGCAGCAATTCAGGGTTAAAAGAGCAAGTGGCATCTGCGGTGAAAAAGAATGCAATCAGGATGGATGCGTGGGATATGTATTGACGCCGCCGGCAAACTCTGAGAATTACACGACAGCATATCACGGATATGTAAGAAATTTGATAGAGAATCTGCAATGTGACAACGAGTGGTTTACCGAGCGCTTCCCGGAGTTTAGTTATACCCGGGATGTCTATGTATACCACAACACCACACACGTATGGATATCAAACTCAACAAACCTGTCTCTTGAGCCTGCTCATGCGGTTAATGATATTTTTGAGGATCCATACGGCGGCAAATGGAAACTGGACTCTATCAACAGGAACAAGGTTGTCCTTCGCGGGCAAAATGTTCTTGCAAGTACAGGAGCTTTCATAAACACTTCGCTTTCAAAGAGCGGGGTCATCAAGATAACTGCCATGGAAGAAAAGTGGCTTGGCGGCTGGGACAGGGACTCTGGTGAAGAGATAGGAATTGACCTTGACGGCGACGGGCAGACAAACTCAAGTGTTTACTTCGCACTCACAGACAGCCAGACCGCCGGAGTCTACGACACCCTATTTTATTCAAACACCAGTAATTTCTCAACAGCAATACCTGTAAATGGAAACAGATCAGAGAGAACTTTCGGCGCTGGAGAAAACTTAACCCTTCTAAGCATATTTCCAAGCGCAAGAAAAGTGTTGGCTTATGGCCAAAAAACCGGTGACTGGAATGACTTGGGTGAACTAAAAGTAGGAACCAATGTCAAAATCCCTATTATAGTACGTGATCCTGCCGGCGAATATACTGACGCAAATGTCTCTGTTGAAATCGTAAGGTCAAAGACAGGCCAGAAAAATGAAACAGTGGGAATAACAGGAACAATTAATGGTATAGGAGAACTTGAAGTAGACCTGGCAGATGTCTTTGGCTCGGCAACCAATGGAATCTACACATTTGGGCTTGCTGCAGAATCGGAAGACAGTGAAAAAGAACTGATGGAAGAATGGATGTGGCCTTTTATAACCATGAGATCCTTCCTTGCTGACGCGCACATAGGCGACGGTGGGTATATTTCCGGATTCAAGCAGCTTCCATTGACAAATTACAAAGAGCACAACTACGGATGGATTCCTGAATTATACACAATAAATGATTCTGGCAGACCTATAATATTTGGCGTACTATTACATGCTGATGATACGGTAGAGTGTACAGTAACACCTCCGACAGATGCTGATGGGGGTAATTTCTCGGTTAAAAAAGCATGGCCTCCGTTTGACGGGCAATATTATTATGGCATAGATGCAACAAACCAAACTATTTATCTTAACCCGCAGACAGACTGTAATTTCACGCATGGCGATGAAACCGGTCCCCTAAATTTGTATGACTCTGTAAACCTGGCCTTTAATAGTAAGGTATATGCGCTCAAAGTTTTAGAGATACAGACATCGCAGAAATATAATAGAACATCGTTAGGTATATCGAATGTGGATCCGGCTCAGATGAACCCTCTAAAAGTTTGTGAATGGAGTCCTGAGAATAATCCATCTCCAAGATGGAGGTTGATGTCCTTAAACCTAAGCGGACAGCTTTACAATGTCCTTCTGGCTAACGACACCACAGAGGAATATCCAATGTGCTCTGTGTGGAACTGCGATGAATGCGCAAAAAAAGCATGGTTCTCTACAGACGGGAACTTCAGCGATGCAATCGGCGCATCAATAGGAGATAACTTCACTTCAGACCTGTATCTTGCAAGAATTGGCCCGGGGCCATGGGAAGGAATCAGCATAGGGAACTTCAGTGATTTGGGCAGCCTGAACCTGCAGGCATGGCCTGGAATTGATGTCGAAGCCATGGATGGCACATCTTCCTTGTTTGCATCAGTAAATGAATCCGTAATCAATCTGGACTTCAACCAGAACAACCAAAGAAATGATACGTTCTATATGGTTATCTCTGATGACAGATATGATGAAGTGAATGATCTAACCACTGTAACTGTTGATGACGATTTGGAGATAACACAGGAGTGGTGGCAAAAGGATGAGTCCTGTTATGACTTTTACGGTGATGAGTCTGAAGCAATAAGAGAGAGTAGAGGGGATTTGCCAAACAGCATATGGTCAGGAAACGTCCGGTTTGGCGAAGAAATAAATGACAGTAACCCCAACTGGCAGATTGAAACATT
>CBDUVR010000069.1:0-7160 GCA_965370705.1 uncultured archaeon
TGTCAAATTGATTTTCATGCCTAAATAGTGGATGAACTGTCAAAGTTAGGTTATAATATCTCCAAAGAATATTTATGAACTGCTCTGGATTTTGCAACAGAACATGATCTTTAATGACTTCTTTTACAAGCGGGTCCTTCCTGCGCACAGCATTCTCAAAAAGATGCCTGTTCAATGTTTTAATATTGATTGTCTTTCCATATATCCTCCCTATATTTCTTATCTTCGCAGCATTCGCATCGTCAATCTTTCCCAGGTAGAATAAATCTATATCTGAATTGCCTGTGTAATTTCCCTTTGCGTATGACCCAAATAATATGACTGTCCCTTCAAGATTCATTCTGAACAATTCTTCATTCACTTTTCTTATCAGCAACGTTCTTTTGAGATACTCTATTGTTGCCTGCGCTTCTGCCATTGATATATATTCACGCGCGACTATAGAAGTCAGGTTCAATGAATATACTCTGGTTCTCCCAATATATTTTGCTGTGAGTACCCTTTCTTTTTCAAGCTCTTTCAGGTAAGGCAGAATTGTTGGGTGGCTTCTGCCAACCAGAAGAGCGATTTCTCTCACATAGTATTGCAGCCTGTAGTCCGCCTGATAGAGTCTTACAATCTGCAATGCCAATTTCGTCGGGATGTCAACCATATGGTTATTATTGCGACCAATCTTTTTAAACTTTCCGTCTTACGACTTCATCCTGAAAAATCCAATTAGAATCCCGACAGTCAGTGAGATATTCTCGAAGACTACGGCTAAACATCACCACACATCACACACTTAAAATATCCGCAATTTTGTTTATGAACTTCCTTGCATCTGTAATCGTCATTTCAGCCAGATGTTTCTCAAAAGTAATGGACCCGGAATAACTTGCTTTTTCTCTCCTCTCTTTTGCTCTTCCGAGACCTTTTATCTCCTCTTCGTTTACATCCATAGCTTGTGATATTTTTGCTATGTCATCTTCGTTCAGGTTTTTTCCCATACACTCTTTGCATAGCACACATATTGTTCCAAGATGTGACGTAGATTTGAATCCCATTTCATATAACATTGACAGTGCCGCATGATACATTGCATAATAGGATATTATTATAACCCAATCAAAGTATGTTTCATTCACAATCCTTTTGTTTACCCTGTTCTGGTCGGATAGGGTAAAATTTGCGAAATCCAGATTATGAAAGGCCTTTTCTATGTGGATATTAACAAGCCTCTCCTGCCTCCCGATTCTCCGGACTTGCCCTGTCTTCATGTACCTGCTAAAATCTCTTTCTAATTCCCTTCTATCTTCCAGCCAAATCTGCCATTTCCCGGGCTTCATATATTTCACTCAATCAACAATCTGAAGAATAATTCTGCGCCCTCCAGAAGTATATGATTCTTATGTACTTCTCCTGTGAGGTCATTCCCTTTTCTAAATTCTCCGATTTTCATCAGGTAAGGGCTGATGTTCATCCCGGTCCTTCCATTGACAATGTCCGCAAGATCTTCTGCTGTTCTGACATCTTTTTTTGTGATATTCTCTTTTATCAATAGTAAATCAATATCTGACGAACTTACAGCATAATTCTTAACATGGGATCCAAAGACGATGATGATAAGATAATCACTGCACTTTTCACTAAACGTGCTCAGTGCACGCTTCAGTACTTTGTTCTGCTCCAGAAAAACATGTGTCCGGTTGTACTCAACAATACCCAAAAGAGCGCAGGATAACGGATTTTTATTTATATGATAATATTTAATATTGGCTTCCTTTTTCGTGGACAGGACACCTGCTTCCGCCATATTCCTTAGAACTCTCAATGTCCTTGGCCTTGTAAGTTTTGTTTTATTGGTTATTTCAGCAAAATAATGTTTTTTTAAGTCAAGAAATTGTTCCAGAACTTTCTCTTCAGGCACACTAAGAATAGTACGTTTATCATACATGTGTGTACGTTTTGCGTACACATTTAAATATCTATCTTATTTCCTGAAGCAAAGCCTGCCAAACAAATAAAAATCCTCATGACTAACACAGAGAACATGTTGATAGCGATAGTTTCTCTTCAGGGCGCGTTCGTCGAGCATGCAGAAATCCTGAAAAAAGCATCTTCTGAGCTAAATATCAAATGCGGCATCATTCTGGCCAGAACGAAAAAGGATTTGAAAGGCGCATCAGGCATAATAATCCCCGGCGGCGAGTCAACCACTATCAACAAGCTCCTGACAGAGACCGGGATGGGCAAAACCATAACAGAACTGGCAAAAAGAGATATTCCGGTTCTTGCAACGTGCGCGGGCATGATTATCATATCAAGCGTGGGGGATGTCCAGTGCGAAAAAACAGGAAAGCTTCTTGGCCTCATAGATATGGAAGTGAACAGGAACGCTTTTGGCAGGCAGAAGCAGAGTTCTGAGGTGGAGATTGATTTGAAAGGCATCGGGAGGGTGAATGCGGTGTTTATAAGGGCGCCTGCGGTGACAAGAATAAACGACCCGGGTGCTGAAATACTAGCAAAAATAGATGAAAAGATAGTTGCTGTGGGAAAGGGGAATGTTCTTGCGCTCGCGTTTCATCCTGAACTTACGGATGATACAAAAGTTCACAGGTGGTTTCTGGAAAGAGTACTAAAATTTTCTGGAAACATCGGGATTTAAGTAAATTTCGTAACAATACAAAGTTAACTGGATGTATCCATGGAATATACGGAGGGGTAAATATGAAAAAAATAACAGGAGTTCTATTTTTAGTTAGCTTGTTGGTGATTTCAGGAATTGTAGTGGCGCAAGGAGTGGGTGTGCAGGACAGGGGCGCAAGATATTTTGTAGAATCGAATAACGGGATTCTAAAAGCACTGTTTGGCGTCCAGCATGACTTTGACAACGGATTTACAACAGAACTTACAAACGGGCAGCAGGGTGCACTGGAAGTTCTTGGCATAGATGTAGAAGAGGTTCAGTTGTATCATATCACAGCAAAACCCGGTTTATGTGGTAACAATCAGTCAGATAAGGGGGAACAATGTGATTGGAGTGTGGAACCTAGTGGTTGCCCAGAAGGCTATATATGCGAAAACTGCAAATGCGTTTGTGGAACTCCATCGCCTGAAGGATGCGAGCCAAGCACCCGAACACCTTGGGGCATAGATAAAGTATATGGAAAAGATTCAACAGATTCCTATATACCAAATGGCGGAGCTGGCGTTATTGTAGCGGTCCTCGATACAGGAGTTGAGAGGGACCACCCGGATCTGGATGTCGAATTATGTGTGGATGCAACAAAAAGAAAAATAATGAAGAACGGATGCGATGATAAGCACGGGCATGGAACTCATGTTGCAGGGATTATAGCTGCAAACGGAGGCAGTGATGGAAAAGGCATTTTCGGTGTTGCACCAAATGCGACTTTATGGGTTATAAGAGTCTGCTACGGTTGCGGTGGTTGCTGGGCTGACGATATAGCAAGAGGTATTGAATACGCGGCAGATGAAGGAGCAAATATAACTTCATTAAGCCTTGGTGGAGTTGACCAGAGTGATCTGATCAAGGAAGCGATTGATTACGCAGTAAGCAAGGGTGTTCTGGTAATCGCGGCAGCAGGAACTTACGGACCTGATGATAATGCAATAGTATCCCCGGCAACAGAGAACAACGACCCGGATAATCCCATAATGTACCCGGCAGCAAACTCTAATGTAACAGCAGTGGCAGCATTTAATTCATCCGATGGTATGCCATTGTGGTCGCCAAAGGGTAAAAACGACGGCAACTGGACTATAGAAGAAGGAGAAATAGAATTCGTAGCACCAGGAGTTGATATAGAATCGACATCCATGGACGGATGCTATGCCAACATGTCAGGAACATCAATGGCAGCAGCGCACATAGCAGGCATCGCAGCAAGAGACTGGCAATCTAATTACAACCCAAGTAATTACAATAATGCTGCAGAAGCAACAAGAGCACACTTGCAGGAATTGGCAAAAGCATATACCAACGGTACCAGAGATTATGGATTAACAGGCGATGATATACAAGCCGGATTCGGCCTGCCAATTGCACTACCATAAAACTTTTTTCTTTTTTTGTGCAATGCCTTTATGGAGGACATTCCTCCTCCTTTTTTTTATTTTCAACATCAAAATAGCTCTATTCTCGCAGCAACACTTAAATAAATACCGCAACAATAAACAAAAACAAACCAGCAAAACCATAATAATTCAAGGAGGTAATAAAAATGAACAAACTAAAATTAGGAGTTCTATTTGTAATAGGACTATTAGCGATATCAGGACTTGTGATGGCACAAGGCGGAAAAGGAAATGAAAATGCCAACTCCATACTAAGTCCAGAACAAATACAGGCAGAATCACTCAAAGAAGAATTTGCCCCTGACGAAATCATCGTCAAATTCAAGGAAGGAACAAGCGATGCGACAATATCTATGATAAACTCAAAAAACAAGGTCGTATCATCAGATAAGATTATAAAGAAAAATCCCAAAGCAGTTGAAAACGAGAAGACGAAGATTCTCAAAAAACATGGTCTTGACAGGATTTACCTCTTAAAATTACAAAAAAAATCAGATGTCAATAAAATGGTTAGCAAATACAACGATAACCCAGATGTAGAATATGCAGAACCGAATTACAAAGTTTATGTTGATGCAACCATCCCTGATGATTATTATTTTTCACTTCTGTGGGGTATGCACAACACTGGCCAGAGTGGAGGCACAGTAGATGCAGACATAGATGCTCCTGAAGCATGGGATACCACGAAGGGGAGTAGTAATATAGTAGTTGCTGTAATAGATACTGGCGTGGATTACAACCATCCTGATCTGGCTGCAAATATGTGGACAAACCTTGGTGAAATTGCAGGCGATGGCACTGACAATGATGGAAACGGCTATGTTGATGACATACGAGGCTGGGACTTTTTTAGCAACGATAATAATCCCTACGATCAGAGTGGTCATGGAACGCATTGCTCCGGAACAATAGCTGCTGAGGGAGACAATGGAATCGGCGTTGTGGGAGTAAGTTGGAATACAAAGATTATGCCCTTAAGATTCTTAGGCCGTAATGGGGGCAGTACAACCGATGCAATACTCGCAATTACTTACGCAACTGAAAATGGCGCAAACATAATGAGCAACAGCTGGGGTGGCGGAGGGTATTCCGCTGCTTTAAAAGAGGCTATATCCGCTGCCGATGACGCAGGAATACTATTTGTCGCAGCAGCAGGCAATGCTGGCACTGACAACGATCTAACTCCTCACTACCCTTCAAGCTACGATGTTCCAAACGTAATCTCTGTGGCGGCAACAGATAGATACGACAATTTGGCAGGATTCTCATGCTATGGAGCTACATCAGTTGACCTTGGCGCTCCAGGTGTTTATATTGCCTCAACATATCCTCGAAACAGATACGCATATATGGATGGTACATCCATGGCAGCACCTCACGTATCAGGCGCAGCAGCACTGATTATGGCGCAAAACCCAGAAATCTCAGTTGCTGACTTAAAAGCAAAAATACTTGATTCAGTAGACCCGATATCAGCCCTTAATGGAATAACATTTACTGGGGGAAGATTGAATGTGGCCAATTGTCTTGATACTACACCGGACACAACACCACCAGGAATAACAGACGTTTCTTCATCTGTAACAAGCACAACAGCAACCATCACATGGACAACAGATGAACTTGCCGACGGTGCAGTCAATTACTGGACAACAATCTCATTAGACTCAACCAAATCAGATGGAACCATGACCCTAAGCCATTCAATAACACTGACTGGGTTGTCATCAGGAACAGAATACACTTACGAGGTAGAATCAACAGATGCAGCCGGAAACACTGCAACTGACGACAATAGTGAAACATACTACACCTTCACGACCACGGCGCTAGATACAGAAGCGCCTGTGATAGCAGGTGGTGTTACAGGAGACACGACTGGCACCACAGGTGAACCTGTAACGATATCTGCAACCATAACCGATAATGTAGGAGTCGTCAGTGCGACAGTGCATTACACACCGATTGATGGCACAGAGACAACTGCTCCAATGACCAAAGACGCTAGCGATGGCTGGACTGCAGATGTTCCTGTCGCTTTGGATAAGGTTGGAACCATAACCTACTACATAAACGCAGAGGACGCGGCTGGCAACACTGTAGAAGATTCAGAAACCGGAACTTACAGTATAACTGTAACAGACAATGATGCTCCGGTAGCAGAAGCTGGCCCGGATCGGGAAGTTCTGGTTGGTCAAGAAGTAACATTCGATGGCTCTACTTCGAGTGATAATATTGCTATAATAGGTTACAGTTGGGACTTTGATGCTAGTGATGATATCCCCGTAGATGCAATCAGTGTAATGGCAACTCACAAGTATACGGCAACCGGTACCTACACTGTGACCCTCACAGTAGCTGATGCCGCAGATAATACCGATTCAGACACACTCATTGTAACTGTTACGGATGAACCCATCAACGCAATGCATATAGTCAACATTGACATGTCACTGAAAACAGCGGGCAGAAATACAAATGCCATAGCAGAAGTAACAGTTATTGATGCTGGCGATAATCCCGTCGTAGGTGCAACAGTATATGGTACATGGAGTGGACTAACATCGGATAGTGATTTGGGCATAACAGATGCAAATGGACAGGTGTCATTAAGTTCCAATAAAGTGAGGAATGGTGCTGGGATGTTCACCTTTACAGTGGAGAGTGTAGCCCTCGACGGATGGACATACGACGATTCTACAAACGAAGAGACAAGCGACAGCATAACAGTACCATGACATGCAATAACCACAGCGCTAATTGGGGATAATATCCCCCCTTTTTTTCTTTTTTCTTCTTTAGGTCTTTTTTGAAACTATGAAATTATATAATACCTGACAACCCAAAAAATACCTTATGAGGCGCACAAAACTCAACAAATACGCATCAGACACACTCTTTGCACCGGCGCTCACATACCTCGTCTTTATCGGCATCGTAGATTAAACCAAACATTCAAAATCAAGAAAGTTCTCAAAACCACGACAAACCCCGCAAAACAGCAAATAACAGGCTTGAAAGAAGAGAATTAATCATTCAAATATGATATCTCTATCTCCCAGAATCTCCTGTCCTTC
>CBDUVR010000070.1:0-7153 GCA_965370705.1 uncultured archaeon
GCATCACTCGACGCAACCATAGAAATCCCCGCATCTCTGGCTGCCCTAAAAGCCATCCCATTGCTAAAATACGTTCTGGAATTAAAAACCTCAATCGCATCAAAACCTGCACTTTTAACCTCGCCCCGCACCCCGGTCGGGTGAAACACCAGAGAATACGGATGCGCAGCAACCGCCACCCCTCCAAGCTCATGTATCGCAGACACAGTATCCTTCGCACTCATCCCGCGCTCAACAACACTGGTAATCCCCAACCCGAGAATATCACCATGCTTAGACTTAACCTCGATGCCCGGAACCACAAGTAACCCCTCCTTCTTCCCAAGCCGGAGCGCTTCAGAAAGCGCATCACACGTATCATGATCAGTAATAGCAACACCAGAAAGTCCTGCCTCCTTCGCGCGCCTGACAACTTCAGAAACCTCCATAAACCCGTCACGGGAATACTTCGTATGTATATGCAAATCAAGCTTCAACTTCACGCAGGCACCACCATCATACAAACATATAATAGTCAAAAACATATAAAAACATCATCTGAGGACAAGCGCAATCAAAAGAAAATAAACCAAAATCCCCACAAACAACAATCAGACATGGCAATACCTTAAAAAACCTGCACCCCCATAAAACAAACAGTGATACCCATGAAACAGGCAATCATCGCAAGAAAAGACCTAAAGCTCGGCAAAGGCAAACTCGCAGCCCAGGTTGCCCACGCCTCCCTGGAGGCATACAAAAACGCCCCCTACTTAAACAAAAAAGCATGGGAACTATCAGGCCAGAAAAAAATAATCCTCAAAACAGACAACCTCGAAACCCTCACAGAACTCTTCATCAGCGCGAAAAAAGAAAAAATCCCCCTCTCACTGATAAAAGACGCAGGTAAAACACAAATCCCTGAAGGCACAATAACATGCCTTGGACTAGGCCCCGCAGACGACAAAAAAATAGACAGAATCACAAAAGACCTCAAACTATACTAACACATTATGGTGAAAATAATGCTAGAATATATAATCTGGGGCATCTCCTTTACAACCCTATATCTATCCCTTGTCTGGTTGAACACGCTATATATTGAAAAAAACAATATTAGAAGGAAAAGACAGGAACAACCAAAATATTTTCCAATCATAAGCATCCTCATACCAGCCTACAATGAAGGAAAAAACATAAAAAAGACCATAAACTCAATTCTCAAAGTAAACTACCCTAAAGACAAAATAGAGATAATAGTCATAGACGATGGCTCAGAAGACGACACAAACAGGATCATAAGAAGTTACAAAAAATATGGAGTAATTCTTTTGAGACAAAAAAATAGTGGCAAATCATCAGCTCTGAACAATGGACTAAGACACGCAAAGGGGGAACTAATAGGATGTGTAGACGCAGACTCGACAATCGAGAAAGACTCCATAATAAACATGATTCACAATTTTAAAGACAAAAATGTAGGTGCAGTAACAAGTGGAATCTATGTCAGTAATGCTAAAACCACTCTCGAAAAGATACAGCGCTTAGAATACATACTAACAGCCTTTATTCGACGCCTAATGACATTTCTAAACACAGTCTATGTTACACCGGGGGTACTTAGTCTATACAGGAAGTCAACTCTCAAAAAACTGAAAGGTTTTGATGAAGGCAACCTGACAGAAGATCTCGAAATTGCACTACATTTGCACCACGAAGGCTATAAAATAATACTGGAACTTGACAGCGTCACATCCACAAAAGTTCCGGGCACATACGACGAATTCAAAAAACAACGCATCAGATGGTCTCGTGGACATATACACAACACTCTAAAATATAAAGACATGTTATTCAACAAGAAGTACGGTTTCATGGGAACATTTCAATACCCGCTTCACATCATAACACCACTGATACTGATATTATGCCTATCAATAATAATCTACAGCTTCGCAGACGGCACATATGACTTCATCAGAAGAGTTATAATAATGAAATGGGGATTTATATACAGCTACATAAGCTTCTCAAACATGAAAGACACAATCCTTGGATTAAACTTAAATATATTATTCCCTCTTCTAATAACAACTATAACCGGGATGTATATGTTCCAGAAAGCTCATGTTTACACAAAAAAAAGATGGAAACATATCCATACATTTTTCATTTTTTTGATATTTTATCCCGCATTATTAGGATATTTCTGGCTAATATCAATAACAGAAGAAATCAGGAAAAAAGAAAGAAAATGGTAAAATGGACAAAGATAGATATCAAAAGCATATATTTTATACAAGCGCAATAATAGCAGTCGCCATTTTCACAGCGGGACTCCTGCTGGGCTGGACACTAGACAACTTCAGAATAAACAGCATCATATACGAGATGAAGCAGAACGAACTCAACACAGAAAGCTATCTAATAGAAAACGACTTCATAAAAAGCTTCGCAGACACAGGATGCAGCATGCAAAGACCGCACATAGATAAACTAGCCTCGGACCTGGGAGAAATTGGACGGGAACTGGCAGGCTACGAAGGAAAAAGCACTTTCAAAAAAGAAGATTACGAGTATCTCACAAGAAAATACTTTCTCATGGAGGTCCGGACATATACACTATTCAAAGATTACACAGAAACATGCGGCAATATATCAACCATCCTATACTTCTACAAAATCAATGACGAACTCTCAATCAGACAGGGCTACGCAATAGACGAAATAGTCCGCAACTACAAAGATGTTTATGTTTTCTCATTCGACATAGACTATGACAAAGACCCGCTTCTCGATACTGTAAAAATCCAATACAACATAACAAAGGCGCCGAGTATTATAGTAAACGATAAACTCAAACACGAAAACTTTGCCGGTGTCGAAACAATCAAAGGGCTCCTAAGGGACAGCAAATGAAAAAAGCGAACAAAAAAACAGACAGCATAAGTATCAAAGCAATATACAAAAAAAACAAAACTACAATAATACTGTTTTTTTTCTCAACAATATACCTCCTGTTAGAACACTATATCCATGTGAACTGGGACTTTGCCGCTTATGTCCTAAATGCAAAATACTGGTTCTCAGACGGTGTCTATTTTGAACTCCTTCGCCCTCCATTAACACAACTTAGTATTGGCATTTTCGGAGCAATAATAAATTTCAAACCTGCTGAATATCTGTACATTCTCTTGGTATCGCTTCTGCACCTTTTTGCGTCGAGAAAATTTTGCAAGTCATACAAACTCGACCACATAAAATACTATGCATTCACAATCACACCCTATTTCCTGTTCTACGGAACTTCAGAAGGCACAGAACTTCTCTCATTATCTCTTCTGGAACTTTTTTTAGCGTACATAGCAAAAACAAAAGGAGGAATGTTCCTTTCGCTCGCGTGTCTGACAAGATACAACAACTTCTCATACATACTGCTTCTGCTCTACAACAAAAAAGTCAAAAAAATAATAAAACCGCTAGCAATATTTATATTAACATTCTCTCCATGGCTTATATATAACGGGATAAAATACAAAAACCCTTTGACTAGCATAGCAAACAATTACGCTCAGAACATACTGCTTTCAAACTACCTGAACACGAGCATAAATCCGATACATTTCGCAATAATTATCGGCACACTTGCACCATTATTTATCTTGGGCCTTGCAAAATGTAACTGGAAAAATAGAAAGAACATACTAATTTTATTTTTTCTTTTGCTTACGATGCACTTTTATATTTTCTCTACATCAAAAATAATAAGATTTCTATACCACACAATACTGCCCATATCATATTTTTCAACAATTGGACTCGAAAGTATCAATAAACATAATGCCAAAAAGATATTTAATACTATAATTACACTAAATATACTAATTTCCATTTACAGCATACAAATCATCGAGAGTGAGGACATCAACTATCCAGACATCACAAAACAACTTGACTCCTCCTGCATCCACATGTCTAACGATTGGGTCAAGCTAAATTACTATGGTCTGCCTACAGAAGCATCACCGCACAAAGGAACAGTAAAACACCATCTTGACAACGGACACAGAATCATCTTATTCAAACATCTCAAAGAGCCTGCTTACACTGCTGACAGAGAATTCCTAAAAACATTACCAGTCATAACAGATAATGAACAATATATCCTATTAGGATACAGCACAAAGTGTCAAAAAAATAATAACACAGATCAGACATATCTTGAAAATCTCAATGAAACAATATACATCCAATATAACTACTCAATAAATATAGACCCATATTTCATATTAAACCCCTTCACTAAGAAAGAATACTAATATTTATATAAAATATAGAACTCAAATATTGTGAACGACAATCTACCAAAAAAAACTAAAAAAGAGGTCATAAAATGCCGAAAAAAAGCGAAAAAAAGACCACAAAAAAGGACACACATAAAGCAAAAAAAGAATTAAAAAAAGGCTCAGGCAAACCAGCAAAAACCACACACACAAAAGAAACTCCCGACGCAAGCCAGACCGCCACCCAGACAACAATAATAATAGTTGTCGTCATAATCGCAATAGCAGCATTTCTCATTATATCCTTCCAGAAAAACATCCACGAAAAAGGCTTGGAAGATAAATGCAAAGAAATAGAAAACCATCCCTACCTCAACTACGAATGCAAATGCACACCGCTACAGGAGACAGAAGACAGCCTGAAAGACGAGATTGAAAAGAAAACAACCGCCCTGTGCAGATGCACATGCGACATCGGCAACGGCACATTCTGGACAACAGACATAAGAGTAGCAAAATAACCTGTGCAACTACCCAAAATCAAAAAACTCAGAAAGAAAAACAGTCGCATAACACCCTTTAGGAAGCGAGAACCTCAAAACAACCTTACTGCCGCCAAATTTATCATCCTTCCCCGCAGAAACTATCTCAAAATCATGAAACTTCTCAAACGCGCGCCTGTAACATCCCTCAGACGACAACTTGGAAACATCCTTCAGCCTGAACATCCCGGGCTCTATCCTCTCCCTCCTCAAAACACGCTCAACATACATGTCAGCCGCACTATCAACTATGCGCTTCCCATACAGGTAACCGACAATCGCAATCTCCAGATCCGCATCAACAACGTCATCATCAATCATCATCCTAAGGGCCTCATTAAAAACATAAGACTGGACAGCACTCACAAACATCTTCTGCAAGCCGAAAGGAAGCCTCATAAACGCCCCGTAATAATCCCCCTCGCAAGCAAGAAGATGCTCAATCATCATCCTCTCATACACATAACTCCTCGGGAACAACTTGAAAGCCTTGCGCTTATCAGAAACCGCAATCTTCCGGACTTTAGAAATATCATGGCTCTCACCCGGGAACACCCGGCAGATATACATCTCAACCGCCCCTGAAAGATTCCCCCTGATCAGCTCAAGCCCGACAGGGCAGGTAACAGGCCTCACACCACCAAACCTCTGCTCCCCGAAAAAATTAGGAAAAATCCCCTCCATCCCGTCAGCCATCCGTTTCACATAACCAGCCAACTCATCCGGAGACATACGGACATTGCGCACGCACACAGTAAACCTGTTCCCCCAGAGATCGCCACGATACACCTTGCCGCCCCTCCCGACAGGAAAAATCTCAATATCCCTCATCTTGAGACTGCACACTCTCTCAAAAGGCAATTTATAAATACTAATTCTCTGCGCACTCACAGCAGCCTTATCCTTGACACCGGCATAGCTCATCCTCTTCTCCAAAATACCAAGCTTAGAGCAAATACGGCCGACTGCAGAAATAGTATCAACATTTCTCTTTTTTAGAACCAGATGCAAAAAGTCACCGCATCCATCCTCATAAGAATACTCACCATCAACACTTACAATATTCCGGCCCCTGTCAATCTCCTCAACAACAAAATCCTCGGGGACAAACTTCAATACCCCCTTAACTTTTCCACCCGATAGCCTGGAATACATAAGAAAAAATAGTGCAGACAACTTTATAGTTGTTGGCAGCAGCCAGGCAAACCTGCAGTCATCCGGGCATCAAAAACAAACAGCACTAACCGCTCTTCTTCAGAACAGACAGATCATCAACACCTGCAAGGGCAAACTTCCTCTGGAACTCGCGTATCAGCGACTCAAGATCCTGCTTCATCCCCTCAAGCTCGGCAACGACGCGCTCTTTCTCCTTCTCAAGCTCCCGCGCATACGTATACGGCTTCGTAGCCCTCTGGAAATCATCCATTTCAACCATGGAATACCTTGTCTTGCCCATCTCAGTAGCGACAGAACCAACAACATCTCCCAAAAATTCATTCATAGCAACCTTGACCTTGGACGATATCATCTTACTATGCGTGCGCTTCTTCACCTGCCTTACAACAGTAGCCATGGGAAAAGGAAGCGATTCATCCTCCTCAAGCTGCTCGTCCGTCTCCTTGACCTCCTCATCCTCTGGTGCCTCATCATCCAAAACCTCTTCTGTATCCTCAATCTCATCCTTACTCTCTTCTTTAATATCCTCAGCCATAAAAACACCTCAAAAATATTTTCACTTTTTCACAAATCCATTGGATTCATCAAAAAAACAATAGTAATGATTAGTCAAAGAATTTTAAATAACTTGCCAACAGTACAGAAAAAAAGTGCGATAAGCAACATAACTCACATTATAGCTTCTGCTGCACAATCAAACCAAAAAAAAGAAAAAGAAAAATCCATGAAACACTCAAAGAGTGTTCCATAGATTTAATTAATTTATTCTTCAGCAGGTGCTTCTTCTTCCTCAGCAGGTGCTTCTTCTTCAGCAGCTGGGTACACAAAGTCACTGCATGTTGTACCCATACAGCTTATTGCAGCACCGGAGACATCCTCTGTTGCAAGCTTCAATGATGCTGCCTGTGTATCAGCGGCTTCATATCCTGCCACAACAATAGCAGTCTTGCCTGTAGCAAATGCATCCTCTACTGACTGTAGGATATATTTGCCAACCAGATCACTTCTCCAGTATGCCGTATCCGGTGTCTTCTGTGCAACTGCAAGTTCTGCTACAAGGTTGTTTACAACAGGTCCGCCAACAAGGATAAGGTTCTTCTCTTCCTTGTCTACAGATGTTACTGCACTGTCGAGTTTTGCAATTCCGTTTCCAAGCGAAGGCGCTTCAACCTC
>CBDUVR010000071.1:0-7138 GCA_965370705.1 uncultured archaeon
TACTTGCGAAAAACCCACCATAAATCCTAATATCAATATAATCAATAATACATTCTTCATACCAACATCAAAATCGCGCCGAATCAGGAAAAAATAAAAACCACACAAAACAAACGAATTCACAAAAAGCGCGTATGCAACACCCATCAAGCCATAACTCGATATAAACAAATAATTCATCAAAAACGAAATAAACACCGACAAACAGACAACGCCATACGATATTTTCATTTTTCCAATAGCAACCAAAAACGTATTAAATATATTAATAAGAGAAGTAAAAATCACAGAATAAAGTAAAATATTTAATATCCGCACTGAATTAACATACTCTGCACCATACAATAAAGAAATCACCTCATAAGAAAACTGGCTCAAAAAAATAAGCACGAAACCCAATCCAATCAGCAAATACTTTATCGTCTTCTCGAGATATACATTTGTCTTCAACAAATCGCCAGACGAATAAGCCTCTGTAACAAAAGGAAACATACTCCGTCGAATTGCTGTCGTAAACATGGACATAAAACCGACTATAGTAAACGCACTCACATAAAACCCCATAGCAGTCTTGGACTCAAAATATCCCAAAAAAAGCTTATCCATCGAAAAAAAAACAGACAACCCTACTGCAAGATATAACAGAGAACTGCCAAAACCCAATATTATCTTAGCCTTCGTAAGAACAGGCCGCCTAAAGACACCACGATACTTAAATAAAACATAAACAGATATAAAGAAATTAGACAGCAGGATTGCAAGAATTGCGCCTGTAATCCCAAAACTAAAACCAACTACAAGAGTTAATCCTGAAGATACAAAAATCACCTGCTTAATAGCCTCAAAATACGTATAGGACTTAAAACGCTTAAATCCTCTCAAAATACCCATAAAAACAAAATTAACAGACATGAAAAATATAGCCGGCGACATAAGTTTAAGATAAAAAGAAATATTAGAATCATGAAAATAATATAAGGCAATAGTATCCGAAAGAGCATAACACAAAAGTGAAAAAAGAGTACCCAAAATTATTGAAATTAACAATGAATCACAGATGTATGGTGACACGGACTTTCTTTTCGCCCGCGCCTCCGCAATCATTTTCGTCATAGTGCCCTCCATCGAAAAAGAAGAAAACATCACAAACCATGGAATCAATAAAAACGCAAGATTATACATACCAAAATCCTCGGGACCCAGGACACGTGCAAGAACAGGAATATACACGAGTGAAAGCAACTTCACAAAAACAGAACCAATTGTTAAAAACAACCCCCCCTTCACCAAATCACGCAACATAACCAACACCGGATAACTCACTTCTTACGCGCACGCACAGCATAACCGGTAGCATTTATCGGTATAAACCGATCTAAAAACACAAACGGGTAAAACAGATAAAAAAAGAAATTCCTGTTATAAAAAAATCTAAAAGTATGGGACAATTCAACAAAAAAAGCACCAAAAAATTTATACTCATCAGCAGATTTCTCAAAGTCAAAGCCCGATACACTAAAACGCGAACGCCATAAATCCAGAGAATATTCACGCTGATGCCCTTTAGCACGCATCATCCTTTCAGGAAATAAACAAACCAAGTTCCATATAGGAAAATTCTTTAATGGAGTATTTACATAAAGCCACCTGAAAACTCTCTTAAAGCGCCCATAATGAAATCCTGTAGATGGCGCTGAAACTAACAATTTACCCCCTTTCTTTAAAACCCTGTTAATCTCACGCAAAGCAGATACATCATCAGCTATATGCTCCAACACATCAGGAGCTATAACAGCATCAAAAGAACCTGAGTCAAAAGGCAACACCACAGCATCTGCCTGAACAAACCTAAAATCCAAATTACCCTTTGAAAACACAGACCTTACCCTCTTAATACCATCATACTTAACACCAATACACTTCAAAAGATCTACAGCAAACACATTAAAACCACGCTTTTCCAACTCATAAGTATAAACGCCACACCCGACACCGACTTCAAGAATACTGGAACCTTTAACGATATCAAAAAGACTAAACAATGCACCCCCGCGTATCCGCGTGCCAATATCAGGATAACCAAATGTCCTATACATAAAATTACGTACAACACCACTAGACTCATGCGGTCTCCTGAAAAGCATACAATACATAATTAAATCATTTTTTTATAATTAAGCACATAACTACTACCATGAAAATCCAGCTAATCTGCACAAGTTATCCCCCGGAAATTGTCGGCGCATCAATAAGATTCCACTCATTCGCCAAATATCTGGGCAAATTCGGCCACAGCACATACATCATAACAAAAAACAAAAAAGGCATGATACTCACAAAAGACAACGACTTTAGCACACCCAAAAACTGCCGCGTATTCAGGAACCCCGGCTTCAACATCCCCCTAACCCCGCCAGACACCGGCTACATCCCCTCGTTCCTAAAAAGATCTCTCGCAGTCTCAAAAAAATACCACACAGACATAATCCACGGCTCAACACCGACAATTGCCAGTGGAATAGTAGCCTATATGACGCACAAAATAACAAAAAAGCCATACATATTCGGCATTCGGGACCCGTGGATACGTGCTGCAGAGATAGACATAAACGTATACAACAACGCATTCATAACCCCAAACACATTTATCGGAAGCATATACAAAAAAATACAGGAAAAAATCCTGAACAATGCAGAAGCAATCATCACAACCAACCCCGCGATAATGGAAGAAACACAAAAAGTATACCCAAAAATACCTAAAGAGAAATTCAGCGTAATATACAACGCAGCAGACCTTGACGATTTCAAAAACATCACCCCCCGAAAATTCAAAAAATTCACAATACTTTACACCGGCGTAATGTACAAATCACGCATCATAGACAAACTCATAGACGCAGTAGCCATGACAGACGATGTGCAGCTGCTCATGAGTGGCGGCGGTCCGAAAAAAGAGATGAAAGAATTTCAGGACACCATCAAAAAACGCAGCCTAAGCAGCAGGATAAAATACCTTGGAGTACTTGAAAACAAAGAACTATACAAACACTACAAAGGGGCAGACCTCCTGTTCGCCGGCCTGAAGATAACAAAAGCAACCAAATACCTCCTGCCCTCTAAACTTTTCAACTACATGGCCTCGGGAAACCCTGTACTTGCAACAGGCCCAAAAGACGGCGACCTTGACAAGACAATAAGAAAATACAAATGCGGCATCGTGCTAAACTCAAACGACCCCAAAGAAATCTCAGAAGCAATCTACAAGCTAAAAGACAAAAAATCAAGCCAGCTCGGCAAAAACGGGAGAAAAGCAGTGGAAAAAGAATTCAACCGCGAAAAACAGGCAAAAAAGCTGGAAAAGATATACAAGACCATAACAAGCACCTGAATGTTATGTAAAACTCCCAAGGTTACACTCATCTAATTCAACACCTTCTCCACAAGATTTTTATTTTTCATCCACCAAAATGCATTTACAAAACTCATCAAAAACATACAACCCAAGTTTGACACTTCTGATTTTTGATATGTTTTTAATTTTTTTAGCGTTTTCTGCATCCATGAATTTGACACATGTGTTACATTCACAGGTATGTGTTTTTTGTGATTTTTAGCTGTTTTTCAGCAGTTTATTTGACAGTTTATACCAGGAAACTAAAAAAGGTGTTTTTACGTTTCTTACTACTGAAACCCCAACATCATTTGAACTCATCAATCCAAAAATTCACTAAAATATCCATAAGGTATTTGACAGTTACGGTAAATTTTAGAGAAAAACAGCAAAAATCGTACATTTATGCGATTTTGACACCCTAAATAAGCTGATTTTGGTGCAAAATGAGGTGATTGCTTAGAAAATGGCTGAAATATATGTGCGTTTTAGGCAACTGTCAAATTGATTTTCCTGCTAAAATAGTGGATGAACTGTCAAAGTTGGGATACAACACAGCAGACCCCGCAGACGCAACAAAAATAAAAATAATCTAGGCACCACATATCGCAATTCAATCTTCGGCTTAAAAGCTGGAGGGTTTCTTGCTAGGCTCGCCCTAAACTTCTTGATATACTCAATTCTGCCAAGGTATCACCTACTTTTGGTTGGAATCAGATAGTCTATACAAAAAACACAAAATCCTCTCTTAGAAAAAGAAACCACGAAACCTTCCCAACCCAAAAACCAACCTCAAACTAATAAGATAAAAAGCCAGATACAGCCACAGTTTTCTCTCAATAAACAAAAAATATTTCCTCTTCGCAAACAAATAACCAACCACAAAAGCACAAAACACCAAAAAGAAAAACTGATTAAAAACAGACGCAAACAAAGAGCCAAAAACAACCGCATCCATCAAAATCGCCCTGTACGGATAACCCACACGCCGATAATACGCCACCAACTCACGGCCATGTACAAACGCACGCCTGTAAACCTTCCACAGCGTATCTGGCTCCCTGTGCTTCCAAACCGCCTTCGACTCATAAACAATCCGATATCCAAAATCCTGTATCCGCTTACCAACCAAGACATCCTCGCCATGGCTGAGCGACTCATCAAATCCTCCTGCCTCCTCAACCAGCTTTTTCCTATACATCCACCCAGTAAAAGGCTTATAGTCACTAAAACGCGCATTCAACTCAGCCGCCCTGCACTTCGTCCACACACTAGACAAATTCCAGACCTCCAATTTCCCGACAACCCCTCCGACCGAATCATCCCTAAAATGCCTATAACAATCAGCCAAAAAATTAGGCGAATAAAAAGCGTCAGCCTCTACAAAAAACACAATATCAGACTTCGCTTTACTCATACCGATATTCCTCACAGCAGAACGACCAACATGCTTAGACTTAACAACAATAATACCCTCAATATCCCGAAGAACATCCAACGTAGCATCACTGGAACCATCATCTACAACAATAACCTCAAAACCAGAAAACTTCTGCTCAAGAATAGACTCAATACAAGCGCGAATATACCTCTCACCATTATAAACAGGCACAACACACGACAACTTCATAATATCACAAACAAGAACCTATAAACAAGAAAAATCATCAACATACAAAAACAGACTAAATCCACTGCACACAAACACAGTTATCACCAAACATCTTTAAATTTTTAACTCCGCCGAGGCTGTCCCACAATTACTTCAAAATTCATAGAATCCTGGCGACTAATAGCGTTTCATGGTTTTTCATGATTTTCACTATAAATTCAAAAAATCACAACCATGCGGGCGATTCACAAAATCGCGGATTGAATTGTTAGACGGCCTCCGCCATCTCTTAAAACCATTACACCACCATCAGCCAAAAAAATCACTTCTCGAGCACAAAAAAACGATGACCTTTATTCCCGGAAAACACATAATTCTTCAAAACTCTAAAACCAACATCTTCAAATGCTAAAATAATCTTTCCCAAGGAGAAGCCAACCCAGCCAATCTCCCAGTAATGCTCACCAATCGGTTTCCCAAACAAAGTCCTGCGAAGAAACAACAATTTATACCAGTATGGATACAAACTTTATGGAAGAGTTAGTACAGCATATTTATCTGCAACACGATATATCTCCCTCAAAGCGACAACAGAATCTGAAAAACGCACATGCTCCAATACCTCTGCGCACAAAACAACGTCAAACGAATTGTCCTTAAAAGGCAAGACACCGATATCACCAATTATACGAGGCCCAAGATTGAAATCGAAATCTACAGTAACAACATCAAAACCCATATCCTTAAGCCTCTTAGACACATGACCATTTCCAATGCCAATCTCAAGAATTTTTCGACAACCCAAATTAGAGACTTCAGATATCTGATTCACATAACTTCTGATCCTTGAATCATCATCATACCCCTCAAAATAATCGCGATAACCTTTCTGAATCCTAGCCATAATCACCAACAACACTCACAAATCGTCATAAACCTCAACCAACAAATGCGCAACCAACGACCAGTCATATCTCTCGACAGCCAAAACCCTGTCCGCTCTACCCAACCTGCCCCGCAAACCTTCATCATCAACTTCTCAGCCCCGCCCCTTGCAGTCAGTAGATTATGAGTAACAACAACATCCATAAAACTACTTCACAAGGTATCAATAAATAATTAACCACATAAAAACAATCATAACCTAATAAAATAATACACGTATAAATAACATACAAATTACAACTCACCCAACAGATAATACAAAAGACAATCCATAAAATAGAGAGGCAAAAGAATGCAAAAAGCAACATCAAACCTATCAAAACACATAAGGAAAGACAACATCATAAACATCATAAAATATGCATACTCATACTGCACAAACACAGGAAAATGCCCCATAAGGTTCGCTCTTATAGAAGTAACAGAAAAATGCAACCTAAAATGCATCATGTGCCCTATAGGCAAACAAATAAAACGAAAAACAGAGATGAACTACAGCCAATTCAAAAAAATAATCAACGAGCTCTGCGACTGCGGCCTCAAAAGCGTCACAATAGGCTCAATAGGAGAGCCAACACTAAACAGGAACTTACCTGAAATGCTAAAATACATCCAGCAAAAAAAAATAAAAACAGAGCTAATCACAAACCTAAGCCTGCCACTAAGCAAAGAACTAATCGAATCACTGCAAGGTCTCGACAGACTAACAGTATCAATAGACGGTGCCACAAAAGAAGTCTACGAAAAAATAAGAGTAGGCGCAAACTTCAAAAGAACTATTACAAACTTAAGAAAAATAGCCTCATTAAAAAAGAAAAATCAATTTATAACAATCAACTATGTCATCCAAAAAGAAAACTACTTTGAAATTCCAAAAATGATAAAACTCCTAGGCACAATTGGAAACATCAACAAACTATCAACAGGATTCGCTCATCTGCCTGTAAAAAATCTCTCAAATAGAATACATCTAAACTCAAAAGAACTTGAGGAATTCAAAAACAGAATAATACCACAATGCAAAAAAGCCAAAGAAAAACACACGATAATTACAAATTACATCCTCAATCCAGACCATTGGAAAGAAAACGACATTTGCTCCGCCCAAAAGATAAGCAAAAGCGAAATTAAAAAAATAAACAGTATGCCCTGCTATCTGCTTTGGACAAGCACTTTCATAAGTCCAG
>CBDUVR010000072.1:0-7119 GCA_965370705.1 uncultured archaeon
GAAAAAAAATAGGAGGTGAGAAGAAAATTGGGAAAAACAAAAGGAGACCTAGAAAAGAAGGAGATACGAGGCCGATCAGGACCTGGTTGGCCGCGTAAAAGAGGAAAAAATAGAACGGGGAAAGAAGGTAAGAAAAAATGAGGAGACTTAACACCTCACCCCCCCTTTATTTTTTAGCCTAATATATCATTATTAGACACATCACAAAAAGACACATATTACCTCACATCAAACAATAATCCCTCCCAACAATACCTAAAAATCCACGCTCTTCAGAAACTCAATCTTCCTGAACTTTCCGCCGCGCCGCAAACCCCCAACAGTAGCCACAAAAATCACAAAGGGATTATTCTTCAAAGAAGCATACTGCGCAGCCGCCTGCACAAAACTGTTCTTCACAGCATCAGACGAGCACACAAAATAATCAGAGCCATCAACGCGCGAAACCATGCTGTAAAGCTGCCTGAAATCATTACTCACAACAGGATATACGCTCCCTGTAAACCCATCCATGCTAAGCTGCCTTTTGCCAAGTATCGCTTTCACTTCCTCAACATCAATCTCCTCTAAAACATCCTCAGCCTTGCCATACCTCTCCTCAATCACCTTCCGTCCGACAGCAGTAACAAAATAACAGCACGAATTCTGCCTGTACACCTTAGTCTCAGACATCCCAAGCACCCCGCGCTCCACAAGCCTGTGAGACACATCCTTAAACGACGTACCGCTCATAGAAAGAACCCTGTATATCTCAGACGCAGACGACCCCACACCACTGTAGACAGCATGAAGAACCCTCATCTCCTTCTCACCAAGCCGCGGGACCTCATGCACGCTATCATCACTCTCAACAACATCCACGCATCCCTTCATCATCAAAGAAACATCTTCATCGCTCACAGACCCTTTCACAAGCTCAACCTTATCAAACTCAGCCAGGAACGGGTCAGTAAACGCAAGCCGCCTGCAAAGCATAAACCCGTGCCCGACAGGCAGTTTCCGAATATACTTCCCGTCCTCATGATAGTCAATGCCAAGCATATTGCTCGCATCCTCAATATCAGAATTCTGCTTTGAATCAAGCCCGAGATTCATATACACCTGAGTGCTCGTATTCCCGAGAGCAGGATAGCTTATCATCGATGGGTGCTGGTCAGTATATATTATGCCGACCCCAAGCTCCCTTATTTCACGAAATATAACATCAATCACGCTTTCCGTGCCAAGGCGCTTGGACTTCTCCCTGTTGATAAGATGGTGAGCCTCCTCAAGCACAATAACGCCTGCAAGCTTCTCCCTGTCTCCTTCAGCCAAAAGCCAGTCGCGCAGCCACTGCAAAATAATCTCAATAAAAAACGCGCGGTCATTCGGCGAAAGCGCATCAAGCTCAAGCACAGTAATATCATTTGACTTGAAAAACGTGGACGGCATTATACCGGCGTCAGTCTCAAACACCTTGCCCGTATCCCCGAAATTCAGGGACTCAACAGGCCTCTCAGCAGTCGCCATCCAGTTCCTCTCTCTTGCAGATACCTTAGACTCACCGTACGCATACATCCAGTTCCGCAGGCTCTTTATACGCGGCACCTTTGCCGGGCGCTCATAAATGTCCCCGAGCGCCTTAAGCACAATATGCTTCCCGCCCCCGAGCAGCCAGTAAGAATGGTCAAATATCTCAGAAAACTCCTTGGCCCACTGCGTAATGGTCACGCCTTTCGGCGGAACCAGGGGGTTGAACCTGAACGGAGCTACCTCTCTCCCGACAGTATATATCTTCATGCGCTCCTTCAGCTTGGGTATGCCTATCAGGTCGCGGTAGTTTCTCTTTGAGAAATCAAATATAAGAACAGGCACATCCTGATCTGCAAGCGTATCAATCATCCGGTACACAAGATTAGTCTTACCGTACCCTGATGACCCGAATATACCCATATGAGTAAGAAGATGCTCCTTGTCATACATCAGGGGATACAGTCTCCTCTTGCCGTAAAGAACAGTCCCGACATTCAGATTACCACGAATGCACTCCTCTTCAGGCGGCGGCTCCATAAGCACAGACTTTCGCAAATCATCATCAGTAAACGCAGAAGCTTTCAGCGCATCTATGATTGACATGATGCGCGCCCGCGTCTCCTCGTCGCCAAGAAGATAGGCCTTTTCAAGCTTTGTCGCGTTTTTCGCACCAAGTATCGGCACAAGCCTCGCAACTTCCCGCATGATCTCAGAACTGCCGGAATATCTGCTTCTTGCAATCAGGGGTCTTGTCCTGCGCTCCATCTAAACACCCTCGATGCCGTCAAACAAAGACACAATCTTTTTTTCACTATGATATTCTTCCTTCAGCGCCCGAAGCTCTGTATTCAGCTCAAGCGTGTCATGGAAATGCTGCAACAGCTCCTTTCTCTTCTGCTGGCGAAGCATTGATATGTGCAGTTTGATGCTCCGAAGATCATCAAAATCCGCGCACGTCCTTGCAAACGATTCTTTATCAGATATGTCCGTGTCTATATCCGCCACAATTTCAGTATGTATCTCACCCCTTAAGCGCAGCGCTTCCTCAAGCTCCGCTATCCTGTCCTCAAGAAACTTCACCCTGTCAAAAAGATTGCCTATAATTGCCGGGCTGACGCATTTGAGAGAATCTATCCCGTCAATATCTTCCCTCGGAACACTCTCTTTCTGCATAATCTTTATAGTATCTGCCGCTTTCTCATCTTCCGGCAACTCCTCCTCTGGCCGAGGCGCCCTGTTTGCGATCTTATACAAAAGATCTTCCTTGTCCGTTTCCTGGTATTTTTTTGAAAGCGGCTCACCTTCGTAATCCTGCTTCCCCATCTCCGGAGTTTTGTGCGTCATATATTCTTTTGGTTTAATATACTCGCGCTTTTTATCCTTATACATAAGCATTGCACCTCTTCCAACCCTAAAGAAAACCAACTGTCTTCAGTTGTCTTTAGATGTCTTTAGTCATTATAGATACAAATTGACAGGTAGATTTATAAACCTTACGATAGTTATCATCAGAAGATGACAACATTCTTGCGAATCCAGACAAAACATTTCTTCACGCACTGGAACATATTTATAATTTATTGCCTAATTGACAGAGCATGCCCAAAAAGAAATTCGACTGGAGACTCAAGCTGGACACTGGCAATTCCATAAAATTCAATGCACTCCTCTCCCAGACATCAAAATACGAGCATCTCTACAAAGGCACTGACGACCCGCAGATGACCCAGATGTGGCTCGGCATGCTTGAGATATACAAGAAGCAGGAAGCTATCGCAAAAAGGCTCGACACACTCGAGAAAAAACTATTCTCCACAAAAAGCAAAAAAAGAGCAGGCCTGCTTGGCGACCTTGAAAACTATTGATCAAGCGGAACTTCTTCATGTGGCTTTTCCATAATATGATCAAACAGCCTCTTGTGATTCTCTGGCTCTGTAAGGAACTTCAGGCGGTATGGGTTACGAATCATGTTGTATATCGGCTCATCTCTCCTGAGCCCGAGAAGCACGCACTTATCCGGATTTTTAAACTTGACGACATTCGACATATTGTGATACACAGGATTCTTTAATGTTTTCTCCGCAGTCACGAAATACACACCGCCCTTCAATTCCTTTATGCCCCCGTAAACTGACTTAAAATCCCGGGCCACCCAGTTAGACATCACGAGGATATCATCCTGCGTATTTATCGTGATATGCGCATAACCAGGAGGGATAATTATCTTATCGCCCTTCTTTGCTTTTATAAAATACACATCCCGCACTTTCTTCTTATCTGTCTTTTGCAGGAGATAAAGCCCCTCACCCTTTACTACTTCATACAACTCAGTATAGGTTACATTAGTATTAGGAACAATTGGATGGCTGTGCCCCGCGGTCTTAACAAACTCATGGCCAAGGGCGCCGGCAGGTATGACTGTAATATCATAGCGCAGATTATTCTTCTCAATCACATGCGCATCCTCTTTTCTTGACACATCGCGAAACATGTAGTATAGCTTTTCCTCAGTATCAGCCTTGCCAAGCCACTTCCTGTCAAATATGACCTCAGCCATGTCCTTAAGCCTGCGGACAGTTGGCAGCATCTTCCTCCCCTCAACTATCATCACATTGTTCTGGACATCATACACAATATCCAGCCCAGTCTGCTCTTTCAGGTCAATCATATTTACCCCTATAGCAGTTACTTACCATCTTTTCTGGACAGCGTATCCATCTTTCTCTCGAGCCTGTCAATTGCCTTATCCATCCTCGTTGTCTGCGCAAGCACCTCATTCAGGATATCAAGCAGCTGATTGTGGTCTTTTGTCTTCACCATATTCACCAGACTATACTTAACTCTCATAGTTTATAAATTACTTGGTGAACACGCACCTTTTATTTACCGGAAATGCAATCCCTAAACAATCTCAATCCCCGGCTTCCCCGGCTCTGCGCGCCCGGCCTTCTCAGACGCCCCTTCTTTTTCTATGATTACAACAGCGCACCCGAGCTCCTTTTCAAAGAACTCCTTCGCATCGCATACTGCCTCTTTTTCCTCTGCCTCAGGCATGATTTCCAAAAGATCGTGGCGCTTCATCAATGCAGCCCCATATTTTACCGCATCCTTGCCTCTCTTCCTTATGTCATCATGCTTCATGATCTCCTGCACGAGATTTTCCGGCTTTTCAAGGGCAATCCCGTATATTTTGTACTTATATGCAGGGCTCAGATAAATATTTACTTTCTTTGGGACCTTATTTACTATTTTCCGGATTTCCTTTACGTCATCGAGTATTGACTTTGCCAGCTCCTCCCTCCTCTCAGCAGCCTTGTCTATATACTCTTCCCTGTATTCCGGCCATGAGTGGGTTGACACATAAGCTTTGTTTCCAAGCCGCTCCCAGTTCTCTTCTGCAAGGTGAGGGGCAAAAGGGCTCAATAGGAGAAGAAGCGCATCAATCGCTCTTGACAGGACAATCTTCTGCATTTTCGAGAGCTTCTCAACTCTTTTTGCATGCCTGTTGATTTCATTCACAAGAGCCATTATTTTTGCAATCGCAAAACTGAGCTTATGCTCATCAATATCCTCTGTAACCCCGCATATTGCCTTCTCAGTCTTCGAAAGCAGGTTCTTCGTATCAGTATCAAGACCAGCCATATCTATTTTTCCTTTTGTATAACTCCCTTTATTAGCCTCCACAACCCTGTAGACCTTCTGCAGGAACCTGTAGGCTGCCTTCACCCCTTTATCCGACCACTCAAGCTCTTTCTCAGGAAGCGCCGCAAAAAGTATAAACAACCTCGCAGTATCCGCCCCATACTTATCCATAATCTCTCCCGGGTCCACTGTATTGCCAAGCGACTTCGACATTTTCGCGCCATCCTTCAGCACCATCCCCTGCGCAAGAAGCCTCCCAAACGGCTCACGAACATCAGTCAACCCCAGATCCGCAAGAGCTTTAGTAAAAAACCGCGCATAAAGAAGATGAAGAATAGCATGCTCTATCCCGCCGATATACTGGTCAACAGGCATCCAGTACCTGGCGCTTTCCTTATTAAAGGGAACATTACCCTCTCGCGGCGACGCATACCTGAAAAAATACCACGAAGAATCAACAAATGTATCCATCGTATCTGTCTCCCGCCGGGCAGGGCCGCCGCATTCAGGGCACTTCGTCTCAACAAACCCCTCGACTTTATCAAGAGGATTCCCTACCCCCGCAAACTTCGCATTCTCCGGCAGAACCACAGGCAGATCCTTCTCAGGAACCGGGACATGGCCGCACTTCGCGCAACTCACAACAGGTATTGGCGTCCCCCAGTACCTCTGCCTTGAGATAAGCCAGTCCCTCAGCTTATAATTGACTGCCTTCCTCCCGCAGCCCTTACCAATCAAATACTCTGTTATCTTATCTTTCGCAGCCTCATTGCCGGTGCCATTAAACTTATCTGAATTGACCATGATGCCCGGCTCGACATACGCCTTTTTCATGGTCTTCAAATTAAGTTTCTTACCCTTTGGACTAATGACCACCTTAAGGGATAGCCCGTATTTCTTCGCAAACTCAAAATCCCTCTGGTCGTGTGCAGGAACTGCCATGACCGCGCCCGTGCCATAATTCATAAGAGCATAATCCGCAATATATATCGGGCACTTATCGCCATTGACAGGGTTTATGAAATACCTCCCGGTAAACACACCATTCTTTTCCTTTGTCTCATCAGTGCGCTCGATAGTCGAAAGCGTCTTCACTTTCCTTACAAATTCCCTGACCTTCTTTTCATAAGGCGTGCCATACACAAGCTCTGCCACAAGCGGGTGCTCAGGCGCAAACACAAGATAAGTTATCCCGAATACAGTATCCGGCCTTGTCGTAAACGTGGATACAGTAATATCCGAATCCACAACCTTAAAATCAATCTCTGTCCCCAACGACTTCCCTATCCAGTTCTTCTGCATGACCCTGACTCTTTCAGGCCAGCCTTCCAGCTTGTCAATATCATCCAGGAGCTCATCAGCATACGCCGTAATCTTAAAGAACCACTGCTCAAGGCTCTTCTCTTCCACAGCAGAATGGCAGCGCCAGCATTTGCCATCCTCAACCTGCTCATTTGCAAGAACAGTCCGGCACCTCGGGCACCAGTTGATCGGCGCCTCCTTCTTGTAAACAAGCCCCTTCTCATAAAGCTTCAGAAATATCCACTGGTTCCACCTGTAATACTCAGGCCTGTAAGTATCCACTTCCCTCGACCAGTCATACGAGAACCCCATCCTGTCCTGCTGCTCCCTCATCATCCCGATGCACTTCTCAGTCCACTGCTTCGGATGACTCTTATTCTTTATCGCAGCATTCTCTGCCGGGAGCCCAAGCGAGTCATATCCCATAGGATAAAGGACATTATACCCCTGCATCCTCTTGTACCTGGCAAGGCAGTCCCCGATAGAATAATTCCTGACATGCCCCATATGAAGCTTGCCGGAAGGATAAGGAAACATCTCAAGGCAGTAGTATTTCTTCTTTTTCAGCTCTTTCTTCACCCGAAACACGCCGTCCTTCTGCCAGCGCTCCTGCCATTTCTTTTCTACATCTTTGAATTTCACGAATCTCATCTCTTAAACATT
>CBDUVR010000073.1:0-7096 GCA_965370705.1 uncultured archaeon
TGCGATAATATTCTCTCGTGCCGACTGCAGATACCACAAGTATCTTGGCTGCGCCTTGTTTTTTTGCAAGGTTTTCTGCTTCCTGCATTAGTCTTTTCCCGATACCCTTGTGCTGGAAAGAATTATTGTTCCTCTTTTTGAGTTCCAGTGCTGTGCCGAATACTTTTAGCTCGCGGATTAATGCAGTGTTTTTGTCGATTTCTTTTCTTTTTGGGTTTCTGGATGGCATTCTGAGTCTCAGGAAACCGACTATGTTTTTTTGCTTTTTGTCTTCGAGTGTAATGAAGTATTCTGTGCCGCCTGATGCGGTGTATTTTTCGATGTTTAGCTCTATTTTTTGCGGGGTGATTCCTTTTTTGTAGTAGAGGTGGCCTGCTTCATGGCAGCGGATGCATCTGCATTCCATACCTGCATCATCCATAAACTCCTCTGCCATCTCGCGAAGATTCCCTGCAGTTGGCCCCGCAACTATCTTCTCCATAGGAATATCACGCTGGCAGCGCATGATTCTTACGTAAGGCGGCACTTTTTGCATGGCTTTTGCAAGGAGTGCTTTTGCGGTTTCATTTGTCAGCGGGGTGTATTTTTTTTCTTTGTACATCTTGTAGAGTCCTGTGCCTTTGATTACAAGCACAGGGTATATTTTCAGCATGTCCGGCCTGAAGTCCGGGTTTTTGAATAGCTTGTCAAACATTTTGAGGTCTTTTTTTTCGTCCTGGAACAGGCCCGGCATCATGTGGTAGAGTATCTTGAGTGCCGAATCTTTCAGGGCGCAGGTCGCGTCCTTTACGTCGCGGATTGTGTGTCCGCGGTTGACTTTTTTGTATATCCTGTCGCTTAGTGTCTGGACACCAAGCTCAACTCTTGTCGTGCCGAGTTTTAGCATATGGTCAATGTGTTTTTGTGTGCAGTAGTCCGGACGGGTCTCTATTGTAAGGCCGACGCAACGCGACTTTGCCGTCTCATTTAACTTCTGCGCCTCTTTTAATGTAGTTGATTCTTTCTGGTTGAGGGCGTCGAAACATCTTTTTACAAACCATTGTTGGTATTTTTTGCTGCAGGAGGGGAATGTGCCACCCATGATTATCAGTTCGATTTTGTCGATTGAGTGGCCAATTGCTTTTAGTTGTTTGGCGCGGTTTTTTGTCTGCCTGTAGGGATCGTAGTCAAACATTATTGCGCGCCTTGCTGCCGGCTCAAGGCCGGTGTATGATTTCGGGGCGTTGTCGCCCTGCGGGCAGTAGATGCACTTCCCGGGGCACGACGCCGGCTTTGACATCACAGCCACAATAGACACACCAGATATGGAGCGTACCGGCTTCTTCACAAGAAGCCGGACTTTCTCTTTCTCATGTTTCCTGGCATAAAAAAGAATCTCAGAATTCTTCAGGATGCGTATAAGGTTGTGTTTTTTTGATAGCTTGCGCTTTTCGTAGTCCAGTTTTCTTGCAGATGCTATTTTTCCTGCTATTATGCGCTCTATGAGATCCCTTGAAATCTCTTTCACTTTCTCTTTTTCAGTCTTCATGATTTCCTCTTCCACCAGTGATAGGTTCATCAAATAGATATTTAAAATTATACTGCCACCAACACGTATGGACTCAATTTCGGAAATGTTTGAAGAAGAGAGCATTGATTTTCTGGCGCTGGCACTTGAAGTTGAAGCTGCGATGTAAGGAAGCGCAACACTTTTTCTTGCTCTTTACTCTGTGTTCTGATATATAAATAAGTAAATCATAATACTTATCTTCTGGCTGCGAATTGTTGCAAAGTGGTTTTATGATGAACGGAGAACCCAATACTGGCAGGCTGAAGAGCGTCAATTTACGAAAAAGCAAACCAGGTCCAAAAAAGACAAAAGACGCCGCATATATGCTATTCACTGTATTGCTGGCAATGGTAATACTATCCATATTGATATTATCCATATTCACTGTCCAGCGAAACAGCCAGAGCAAACATTACCTTAATGCAGGAGACGCTCATCATAATAACGGCGAGTATGAAAAAGCCATAGCTGATTGCAGTGGAGCAACAGGAACAGATACCTGTTCTGCAGAAGCATAATGCAGTAGAGACAACACTTATTTTGAGATGGGGAAATATGACCACGCATTGGCAGACTACAGCAAGGCAATAGAGATCAATCCTGATTTTGCAGATGCATATTACGGGAGAGGTTACGTCCTCCTGAAAAGAGGAGAATATGACCGCAGCTGGGCAGATTTTGACAAGGCGATTGCGCTCAACAATTGAACATCTCAAGCTGAAATCTTAAAATGAGATAAAGCGGCAATATTCCGGCGATTGCACTTGAAGTTGAAGTGCATTTTCTATTACAGAATATTGATTTACCGATAAGTATTATAAATATGATGGAACAAGATACTTATATGCTGACCAAGCCAACAATAAAAAAACAATTTGCAAAAGACTGGAAAAAGCATTACCAGGTTGAACTGTTCAAAGAGAAAGGATTCATGAGAAAAACATGCCCCCTGTGCAAAAAAAACTTCTGGACACTCGATCCTGATAGAGTCAGCTGCGCCGACCCGCCCTGCCAGAAGTATGACTTCATTGACAATACCATTACCAAAAAAAAGTGGGACTACATAGGCATGTGGAAAGAATTCGAGAAATTCTTCAAAAAAGAAGGCCATACATCAATACCAAGATACCCTGTAGTGGACCGCTGGAGGCCTGACCTCTATTTTACCATAGCCTCAATCCAGGACTTCCAGAGGATCGAAAATGGGAACATGACCTTCGAATACCCTGCAAATCCCCTTATAGTGCCGCAGGTGTGCCTGAGATTCCCGGACATCCCAAACGTGGGAATCACAGGAAGGCACCTGACCTCATTCGTTATGGGGGGGCAGCATGCTTTTGGGTATCCGAAGGAGGGGTATTTCAAGGACAGGTGCATTGAGCTTAATTTTAAGTTCCTTAACGGGGTTATGGGCATACCTGGAAAAGAGCTTGTTTACATGGAAGACATCTGGGCAATGCCTGATTTCTCTGCATTCGGCCCGTCCATAGAAACGCTTTCGCGGGGCCTTGAACTTGTCAACTCCGTTTTCATGCAGTTCCAGTCACGGGACAAAAAGACCTACAATGACCTCCCTCTCAAAGTGATAGACGTAGGATGGGGCCACGAAAGGCTCGTGTGGTTCTCAAACGGGACCCCGGCGGCGTATGATTCTCTCTTCGGCCCGGTCACACCCAGGATGAAAAAGCTTTCCAGCATTGACATTGATGAAGATATTTTCAGGAGATATTCAATTATCGCAGGCAACCTCGACATGGACGAAGTGCCGGACATAGAAAAAGCAAGACTTGACGCTGCAAAAGCAGTCAACATCACAGTCCCTGAAATGATGAGAACAGTCGAGCCCATGCAGGCTCTCTACGCAGTAGCTGACCATGCGCGCACCCTGCTTTTTGCAATCAGCGACGGCGGCATACCATCAAACGTAGGCGGCGGGTACAACCTGAGAGCAATCCTGAGGCGCGCCCTCAACTTCATTGACAGGTACAATTTTGATTTTAGTCTCCATGATGTAGCATCATGGCATGCTGATTATCTCAAGCCGATGTTCCCGGAACTTGTAGAGAATATTGATAATGTGGAAAAGATCATGAGCGTGGAAGAAGAGAAATACAAAAAAACAATGCAGCGCTCAAGAAGTATCGTGGCGAACCTGCTTAAAAAGACACAGAGATTCTCAGATAGCAAGCTCACAGAACTCTACGAATCGCACGGCATCACCCCGGAACTCATTGAAAAAGTCGGTGATGACCTCTCTGTCGACGTCCACATCCCGGGCGATTTTTACCTGAAGGTCACGCGCAACCACGAGTCAGGTGAGCGCAAGACAAAGAAACTCGATGTCAACGTCTCCGGCCTCAGTACTACAAAACCACTATACTATGAATCTGCAAGCCAGGACTTTACTGCAAAAGTGCTCCGTATCATAGAGGGCAAATGGATAATCCTTGACAGGACCGCCTTCTATCCGACCGGCGGCGGCCAGGACCATGATACAGGGACACTGGGCAATGCCAATGTCCTCGACGTGGTCAAGGTTGATGGTGTAATCCTGCATAAGGTCGATGATGCATCAGGTTTCAAAGCAGGCTCCAGCATCAGCGGGCAGATTGATGCAGAAAGGAGAAAGATACTCACGCAGCTGCACACCGGCACCCACGTGCTCGGCGGGGCATTGAGGCAGGTTTTTGGGGACCACGTGTGGCAGGCAGGGGCGCACAAATCCACATCAGGCGCAAGGCTTGACATCACCCATTACGACAATCTGAGTGATGATGATATCAGGAAAGTCGAAAAAGCAGCCAACAGCATTATTGCGCGCGACATTAAGGTCGACATCAGAAACATGGAGCGGAGTATCGCAGAAAGCAAATATGGTTTCATTATCTACCAGGGCGGCGGCAGCCCCGGCAAAACAGTAAGGATAGTCAAAATAGGAAGCCATGATGTTGAAGCATGCGGCGGCACCCATGTCAGCTCAACTGGAGACATCGGACCGATTAAGATTACAAGAACCCGGAAAATACAGGATGGGGTCATAAGAGTTGAATTTGTTGCAGGCAAACTCACACAGAACATGGAATCAGGAACAGACAAGCTTGAAAAAGAGATAACAAAAGAGCTGGGCATTGATGATATCTCTGATGCGCCCTCTTCTGCCCGGGCACTCTTCAGTGAATGGAAAAAGCTTCGAAAAATCCGCGGGCAACTCGCTTACTTTACAAGAGCGAACAACAGAGAAGGCATCGAAAAGATGCGCGAAGCATATAAAACAATAAAAGACGAAACCACAAAAAAGGACGCGGCTAATGCACCCGGACACGACGAAGCCATTCTCAAAGTTGCAGAGATACTGAAAGTCCAGGAAGACCACATCATCAATACACTGAAAAGATTCAAAAAAGAAATTGAGATTTTCAGAAAAGAGATAGAGAAGAACCTCTTATAGTGACGAGCCGACATTTGTTATGGTCACAGTAGACGTTGTATAATATTTGTATTCAGCAGTTGCTCTTACCATATATGTGCGCCGCGGAGCCCCTTCCTTTTCAGTGTCATATACGCAGAATAATGCACCTTTCCCCCTTGTTAGTGTAACAGTGTCTGAATCACATGTAACTGTACTCCCGTCAACCATAAGCGTAACACTTACTTTGTTCCTGTTTTCTGTTTTAGTGTCTATAGCACAGTCATTCCCACTCTTGATAGCATAACCGCTGCCTACATCAGTCAATCTCAGGATAATCGGCATCTTCCTGCCAGCCACCATGTTGCTCTCAACCTCGATAGAAATATGTACTGGCCCTCCTGCATTGATACTGTCTCTTCTCGAGCCAGCGGCACTGGTTGCACGAAGCTCATTTTTCGACACAACTTCAATCTGTGATATCACTTCAGTAGCATAAGGATAGCACAAACTCACATGAAATTCAGTTGGAACCTCCAGGCCCTTATTAACCTCAGCAGGAGAAAATTCAAGGTCAAAAGATTCTCTTCCACCGGGCGTGCCCAGAGATGGATTTGGAGGCGGCAGAGCATCTGATGAAACTGATGCAGAGACATATCCTTCTGTTGATGTAGCTTCAGGGCTGGATGTCTCGAGCGACCACACTTTCCCGCCGCGACTACTGATTTTAGGACCATAGACATACACTTTGACCCCATCTTTAGGTATTTCCTTGCCCCCGGCATTCACGACATCAAACATAAGAGTTGCTGTGTCACCTGTATAGACTTTTGGCATGTCGAATGATAAGTCCTGCACCACAGCACCGGCATTGGAATTAAAGCCACCAAACTGCTGCGGGCACCCGGATGCCAAAAGCAGCATTACAACCATAAGAAATATTTTTATGTCCATCCTTACACCACAGCACTTATATTTATGTAGTCATTCCATTAATATAAATAAAATGGTTCTGGATGAATACTTTCGAAAAAGCGCAGGAAAAGCAAACAAAATCAATGAGATATGCTTTGCACCAGCAGATATGATTCCTTGACAACTCACGATTGATTAGGGTCCTCAGACTATTCTGGTTCGCTATCTGTACTCCCGCCTGTTCCCACAGTCGTTATTGATACAGTAGATGTAACATAGTAATTATACTCAGCTATTGCTGTTACCATATACGTTCGCTTCGGCACTACAGATGCGCTAGAGGGGGTGTATGTGCAGAACAATGCGCCTGCTCCTTTTCTTAGTTTCACAGTGTCGGTGCTGCCGCATGTAACACTACTAGTATCCCCATCTACACTAACTTTAACTGTCACCTCATCTCTATCACTCTTTGGAAGATCTACTTTGCAGTCTCCCTGCAAACTGGAATAACCCCTGCCTACATCAGTTACCTTAAACACAAGGGGGATGCTACTACCTGGCCTTATGCCTGTGTTTCCCTGGAGTGTTATATGAATAGGACCTCCTGCATTGACAGTATCTTTTCTTGAGCCTCTTACCCCGGTTGCACGAAGCTCGTTTTTTGACGACACTTCGACCTGCGTCAGTGTCTGGGTAGTATACGGGTAGCATACGCTTACATAGAATTTTGTAGGTATTTTCATGCCGTTAAGAACCTTAGGGGGTGTAAATAAGTAATCATATGACCTACGCCCTCCGGGGATGCCCAGAGAAGGGTTTGGCGGCGGTAGTTCAATCTCTGAAATGGCCTTTGAAATATAATCGTTAGAGACAGTATCAGTCGTCTTAACCATCCATACACCGCTCCCACTCGTAGCTATTGCCGGGCCATAAACATATACATTAACAGTCTCGCCTTCTTCTATTTCCTTGCCACCAACATTTACCACATCAAACATAAGAGTTGCCTTATCGCCATCATCATACACTTCAGGTACATCAAACGATAAATCCTGTAGCACAATACCTGCATTAGGATTAAAATCAGCAGAAGACTGCGGGCATGCAGATATTGCAATTACCATCATTAGCATAATTACCAGTATTTTTTTATCCATTAATTTACACCAAAAGTGTATATATGACTTGCTTGTAATTATTTGTGGGAATACATATATATAAATTTA
>CBDUVR010000074.1:0-7085 GCA_965370705.1 uncultured archaeon
AAAGATTTAATAAATAATTATGTTATTTATGGATGTATAGATGGTGGATTGTGATTTATATGGAATATGTGCGCGATTTTAGGTGGAAAAAGGGCATGAGCGCCGGTGAGCTTGCGCAGGGGCTCGGTAAAGTAGGGTTCCAGAGTGTCGAGCTTGAGAGGGCTGTCCAGACTATTGTCAAGATGAAGAAGGCCGGTGCCAGGATATTTTTTACGTATACTTCCAATATGGTGACTTCGGGGCTTCGGGGGTTTTTTGCGCAGGTTGTTGAGTTGGGGATGGCTGATGTCATTGTCACTACTGTCGGCGGCATTGAAGAGGATATCATGAAGGCGAAGGGTGAGAAGTTCATTATCGGGGATTTCAATTCAAATGATGTTGCGCTGCATGAGGAAGGGATCAATCGCGTGGGGAACCTGTTTATCAGGAATGAGTCGTATGCGCGGTTCGAGGATATTGTCGGGCCTATGCTGAAAAAGCTTTACCTGAAGAAGAAAAGGTGGGCGGTGTCTGAGATTTTCAGGGAGATTGGGCTTATGATTGATGATGAGAATTCTATACTTTACCAGGCGGCAAGGAATGACGTGCCTGTGTTCTGCCCGGCAGTCACTGACGGAGCTTTCGGGTTCCACCTGTTCATGTTCCAGCAGGACCATCCTGATTTTGTTGTTGATGTTGTCAAGGATTTTTCGAATATCCTGTTTTGCGTGAGCCATGACGATGTGAAGGGATTGATATGCCTCGGGGGGAGCATCTCAAAGCATCATGCAATTCTTGCGTGCCTCCTGAACGGGGGGGCGGATTATGCTGTGTATATGACTACTGCGCGGCATGCTTCCGGGAGCATGAGCGGGGCTACTACGCAGGAGGCGAAGAGCTGGGGGAAGATAAAGGATGATTCTGATGCTGCGACTGTGATTGGGGATGTGTCTATCACGTTCCCGATCGCTATGGTGCATGCGCTTGAGATACTTGCAAAAGACGGGTTCCTGGGTGTGAAGAAGCGCAAGGGGAAGAAGGAGGATAAACTTGTGAGAGGAGATAAGAAGTGCTAGATAATGCTGTTTTTGTTTTGAGCAGGTCGAAGGCGGTTGAGCAGTATGATGTTGTCCGCGGGCTTTGCGATTTAGTCTCCTACAGCTTCAAGACTAATCCTGAAGTCGGGGCGGTTCTTGAGGAGTGCACGGATTCTATGTTCTGCGTTCATTCGTTTGATGCCCTTAAGCTTATCAAGGATAAGAAGAGGGTGTGGTATTTTGCGCAGGCGTGGGATGATGATGAGCTTGAGAGGGTTTTAAAGCTAAATGTGGGGTCTTTTGTGGTTGATAATGTTAAGGATCTTTCTGTGCTTGTTGATTATATAGGCAGGAAAGGTGTGAAGGTCAATCTTATGCTCCGGATGAGGCTTAAGGAGAATACGGTCCATACGGGGAAGTATTTTGTGTTCGGGATGTATTCGCGTGAAGTCAACAAGCAGGTTCCTGAACTCCGGGAAAATAAGAATATTGGTCTGCTTGGCGTTCATTTTCACAGGAAGACGCAGAATGTGAGTGAGTGGTCGCTTGTGGATGAGATTGCGGATGCGCTCAGTGAGGACACAATAAGGCAAATAGATGTACTGGACATCGGAGGGGGGCTGCCTGTCAGGTACAGGAACTATAGTGACCTGAATATTGATGGGATTTTTGGGAAGGTGAGGGAGTTTAGGGGATGGCTGAATGAGCGCGGCGTGAAGCTGTTTATGGAGCCGGGGAGGTTTATTTCGGGCCCTTCTGTCAGGCTTGAGGCAGGGATAAAGAGGGTATATGACCATAATATTATTGTTAATTGCTCTGTGTATAATTCGGCGATGGATACGATTGCTGCGAATATCAAACTGCTTGTCGAGGGTGAGCTTGATAAGGGATGCGCGTATACTGTGAAAGGGTGTACGCCGTGCTCGACTGATATCTTCAGGTACAGGGTGTTTCTTGATAGTCCGAAGGAAGGGGACAGGATTGTGTTTCTTAATGCAGGGGCGTATACATATAGTACTGATTTTTGCAACCTGAAAAAGCTTGAGACGAGGGTTGTTGAGTAGGTGTTTTTATGGATAATTTTTGTGCTCTGGATTCGTGTTTTTCAGGCTATGATAAGTCGGATGTCGTGGTCGTTCCTGTGCCTGTTGAGATGACCTCTACTTATGGCAGGGGGTCTAAATACGGGCCTAAGGCGATTATTGATGCATCGGGTAATATGGAGCTTTATGATGAGGAGACTGGAGTGAACCCGTGTGAAGATGGGATACATACTTTTGGGGATGTTCGCGGGAAGGATGCCCTGAAGGTTGTTGAGAGGGTCGTCAAAAAAGTGCTTGCAGACGGGAAGTTTCCTGTGGTTCTCGGGGGTGAGCATTCTGTGTCTCTCGGGGCTATCCGTGCTTGCGCCTGGAAGTATCGCAGTATTTCTGTGCTGCATATTGATGCGCATGCTGATTTGAGGGATGAGTACAGGGGGTCGAAGTATAATCATGCGTGCGTCATGAGGCGGGGTTTTGAGGCTTCGGAGCATGTCGTTGCTGTCGGCATCCGGAGCATGTGCGAGGAGGAGAAGGAGTTTATTGATAATAAGAAGATGCGGGTGTTCTATGCCAAGGATATGGTGAATGGAAGGGAGTGGGTTTCGAAGGCGGTTGAATCGCTTCGCGAGAATGTTTATGTTACGCTTGATGCTGATGCGCTTGACCCGTCAGTTATGCCTGCTACAGGTACGCCTGAGCCGGGTGGGCTTTCGTATTATGATGTGATTTCGCTGCTCAGGGAGGCTGCCAAAAAGAGGAATATTGTGGGGTTTGATGTGGTTGAGGTTGCGCCTATTGAAAATCTTGTGTTCCCGCAGTATACTGCTGCGAAGATTGTCTATAAATTGCTTGCTTACAGGAAGTTTTACGGGGAAAAAGTGACAAAATGAGGCAAAAAACCGAAACATTTAAGAAACTTACGTTGCGTAACTACTGACATGGGAAACGAGATTGCGTTCAAGTTCGGGAAACGCGGAGTAAGGCTGATAAAGGAAGGGAATTTCCAGCTGGATGCATGGGAAGATGTGTATGACAAAGTGGATAATGCCCGGCTATTGAGTTTGCTTTCATCTGTCAGGAATGCTCTTTCTTACGGGATTGAAAACAAGGTTATCCGCGGGATTGTGAAGGCGGGATTTGTGCACTCTATTGAAGAGTGGAATAATCACCGAAAAGAAATGGATAATGATATTCTTGTTATCGGCGACAGGGCAGTTAAGGTTGCTGATGATTTTATTAAGATGAATAAAATCAGGGTCGAGTAGATTTTTGAGTTCTGTGTGTGCGGGTTTTGGTTTGGGATTAAGCAGACAGAAGTATGCTTTATACCCGAAATGGGCGCATAAAGCACACAGAAACCCAACATAATAGTCGTTAAATACAATTCTTATCGTGCTGCTCTATCAGATCTTTACAATTCTTAGAACCGCAGTTGCATTTCATAATCTCTCCCGGAACAAAGGAATCTGAATAATCACTGGTTATTTCCTCTCCTTTTTTAATATCTCTTACTGCAACATCAGAAGAATCATCAACTACTTTTGTATTAGGATCGCAAGAATGGTTCACATATCTTTCAGGCGGTTGCTGAAGGAGAAAGTTATCACCTAAAGGAAAAATATATTGTTTTTCGTTTTCCGGAAGATTCTCTACTTCCTCTTTTGTAAGAATTGTATCAATATTCCATTTGATTATTATTTCCCCTTTCTTAAAATCACGATTAGCAAACACACCTTTTCCTTCAATACTTGATCCTTTTACAATAACATCAGAGTTCATATAATAGTAGTTGTATAAAGCAACTATATATCGTTTTGGGCAACATGATAAGAACTTCTCCGTTCCCCGAGCCTTCAGCTCTGCGGTACTCGACCCCACTGTACTATCTTTCCATCGGTCGTCGGGGTATTTAACAGCACTAAAAGGAAATTTGCCCGGCTCGCAAATCACAAGAAAATTAAAGATTTTCTGCGTGCCAAAAAATGTCCAATGGAGGATTTTCAAGCTTTTTTATTGTCGGCTCATAATTCCCATGCAATAAAAAATCATCAGATGAAAATCATGAGGAGTATACATTAATATTTATGTCCCTAAATTGCTTCTATGGATGATCTCAGCAAGGTAATTTCCGGTTTGATGAAAAAAGGCATTATTGTTGATAAGGGGGCGCTTGAGTTCATTAAAGAAAAGAATGTTGCGCCGGAAGACATACAATCTATGAAGATTGAGTCGCTGGTTCTTACCCGCGATATTCTTGAGGCGCAGCTGAAAAAGGATGCGGAGGCTCCGGCTAAAAAGATGGAACCTGATTTAGGTGCAAAAGAGGAGAGGGCGACTGTGCTTGGGGATATCAGGAAGCTGAAGCTGCTGACGGCAAAGGATCTCCCTTATCGCGTGATAATTGAAAGCCCTGAGTGCCCGGAGCCAAGGGAGAGGAGTGCGAATTCATTTGTGGAATATTTTAATGCGCGCTACAATACACTGAAGAATATCCTGTCGCACAGGCAGGAGCTTAAGAATCTCGTGTCTCTTGGGCGGTTAACCAAGTACAGCAGGGATAAGAATATCTCTGTTATCGGGATTGTGTCCAATGTCACAAAAAGCAAGGCAGGGAATACTGTCGTTGATATCGAGGACCCGAGCGGCAGCATAAAGGTCATTATAATGAACCACAAGGATATTGGCGAGTCTGAGATACTGAATGATGAGGTGATCGGCATCATGGGGGACACTTCGAATGGATTCATGTATGCAAATTCTATTGTGCTGCCTGATATACCTATCCCGAAAGGGGTCAGGAGGGTCAATGACGCGGTCTCTGCTGTGTTCATATCTGACCTGCATTACGGGAGCAGGGATTTCAATACAGATATTGAGAGCAGGTTTTTGAAGTGGATCCGGTCTTCTTCTGCATCGCAGGTAAAGTACCTGTTTATATGCGGCGATGTTGTCGAGGGTGTCGGAATTTACCCCGGGCAGGAATCTGAGCTTGTTGTGAAGGATATTTATGCGCAGTACAGGCTTTTTGAGGAGTTTGTTGAGAAGATACCTGAGCATATGCAGGTCATAATATGCCCGGGGAACCATGATGCTGTGAGGATAAGCGAGCCGCAGCCGGTGATTGCAAGAGAGTTTCTCCCCGGGCTCTGGGAGAGGGAGAATGTGCATCTGGTGACCAATCCTGCATATGTCAATATACACGCGATTGATTGCGACGGCATAAATGTGCTTATGTATCACGGATACAGTTTCACAAGCATTGTTGATGTTATACTGGATCTCAGGCAGAAAGGGCTCGAGAACCCGCAGCATGTGATGAAGTACGTGCTGAAGAGGCGGCATCTTGCGCCGCCTTACGGAACCTGCGTGGCTGTGCCTGAGAAACAGGATGCGCTCGTGATCACGAAGATACCGGACATATTCCAGACAGGCGACCTGCATTCGCATGCAATAGATAACTACAAGGGCATTACAATGATTTCCTCAAGCACGTTCCAGAACCAGACGCCGTTTATGGATAAGGTGGGGCATGTTGCCAACCCCGGGAAGGTTACTGTTGTTGACCTCCAGACCAGGGAGACGAGATGCGTGGATCTTAGCTCCTGATAACAGGTCATAGCTTTCTTGCAAGGTATAATAGTATGTTTATTGCAAAGAGTAGGAATGCGCTTAGTAAAAATGCGTGTGTGAGTGTGTATGCATCTACAAGATAGCCTATGAATGGGAGTACTATTGCACCTGCCATGCTTATTGATAGCGAGTTTATTGAGAGGATGGTCGCACGGTTGCGGGATGCAATGTGGCGGTTTATGTAGTCGTTTATTACAGGGTCGCTGTAGCCCCATGCGAACTGGCCAAGGATTATTGCTATGAATCCGAGTGGTAGGTGGCCTGTTGAGAGGAGTACGAGGGCGATGATTGTGAGTGCCGGTATCATTATCAGGGATGCTTTTTCGCCGATTGTGTTTTCTATCCTGTGGCTTGAGAATGCGCCGAGGGCTACAAGGAGGTTTATGGCTGCAAATATTGGGCCGAAGTAGATTACGCTGATGCCTGCTCTTATGAGGAAGGGCTGGTAGAGCCAGAACATTGCAAATGAGAAGGCGGAGTATATGGCTGTGTAGAGTACGAGCCATCTTACCTGCTTGTGGGTTGCTGTGAATCTTATGCCTGTTTTTATGAGGGATATTGTTTCTGCCAGAGTGGCTGCTCCTGATGAGGCAGGCTCACGCATGGAGAGGGCTACGAAGACGGTTATTGCAAAAGGGAGAGATGCAGCTATCATGGGGAGACGCGCATCAATTGTGTAGAGCCAGCCTCCTGCAAGTGATGCCAGTGCTGCTGCTGTGAAGCCTATGGCGTTTGCGCGGCCCTGTATTTTTTTGAAGTGGGTTTCTTTTTTGAGTATCTTTAGTGTGTCGTAGATGATTGATGTGTCTGCGCCTGATATCATGACTGTGCCTAATGCTAATATTATCTCTGCGAGGATGAATCCTGTGAAAGTTTCTGCAAATGCATAGTACAGGATGCCTGCTGCGCCGAATATTGAGCCAATGGCGATTGTTTTTTTCCTGCCTACCTGGTCTGCTATGGCTCCTGTCGGGATCTCGAGTGTGAATACCATTATGCAATAGACTGCCTGGAGGAGCATCACCTGCGTCATGGTTATGCCCTTGGTTTTTAGGTAGAGCACAAATATCGGTATAAAGAAGAACATGCCGTACCGCAGGGCCATGAAGAGGTAGTATTTTGGGATGTTTTTTTCAAGTTGTTGTGTGAATGTTTTCATTTGAGGCACCTCTGCCTGCCACATGAGCCTGCAAAGAAGAAAGAATTGCCCGGGGGTATAGAATTGATTATTCTGTTGATTTTTTTGTTGCGCAGTCGCCGAGAATCCCGTGGAGCCTGTCCGGGAGGTAGCGCACGTCTATCTGGTTTTTGAATATTATCATGACGTCTTTTCTCTGGTCTGCTTTGTCCAGATCCTGTATGTCAAAGTCGTCAATGTCGTCGTTTTTTAGCCTGG